>NZ_JBKFZW010000004.1:0-97517 GCF_046521475.1 Enterobacter sp. CPE_E890
TCTGACAAAGCTGCACATTCAGTTAACGTTCTGGCTAATAAAACTGAAAGTGGACTTAATTCAGGGAGTAGACAACCGCGATCAAATCCTTCAGGCAATTCTAACGGTGGCGCACCAAAAAACAGTATAAAATAACCATCATTAAAAGGGGTATTTATTGCCCCTTCTTAAGATATGTGCTATTTTATAAGTAGTTAAATACCCTGAGGCCGTTAAAATGAAAAATAATTTAAAAACTGGCGTAGTGGAAAGAATTACAGGTAATGCTGTCACCTTAAAAGTTGGTGACAAGCGTGAATACATTGAGCTAAATGATGAAATTACATCAGGGCTATCTTTCGGCGACACAGTGAGAATTGTTTATACAAACGGTCGCATGGTTCGTGTATTTAATATTTCCACTGAAATACTATACGAAACAGACGTAAATCTGACCAAGTCCGGTTTCACGAAAAAACTAAGCCTCATTTTCATGATTACATCTGTGATTTGCGCCATACCGATTATCGGGGCGCTCTTAGGATTAGTGTTAATCGCCGGCATCATAGGCTCCTCCATTAAGTATGGAAACAGTGTACTGGCAAAGGTTACTGCACTGAGCATTGCCACTGCGATGGCCTATATAGCGGTTGCAACGACCTTGATGATAAATGGACATTTCCTGCTGTCATTTATTGTATGCACAGCTGTTGTTTACGTAGCGCTAACCCTAGCTTCAAAGATTCAAGATTCTCAAGCTTGGGCACTCAGCAAAGTTGCCGTTGCTGATGATCATTGTTTGAATTTCAAAGCAGTAAACTTATAATGTCGTAAATCCGTCGCACAATCGACGGTCGGGCTTGGAACCCCGTGATGCATAGTACAGTCCCCAGCAATGGCGGGCTGGGCGTGGCGCTACTTGTAGCGGCCGGTAGTGCATCCGGGTTCCAAACCATGTTCAGTTCGCCACCAATCCTGCTTGGAACCAGTTTTGGCGCGCTTAATGCACTAATATTTGGGACTGAAACCTATGCAAACACAAATCACCTGCGGTGATCACCGCAACTTCACCTTCTCCAATGACATCCAAATCAAGGCCGGCTTCCACCTCACCGTATTCATTGCTGACAACTGCAGCATAACTGCAGGGGCTGAATCTTACATACAGTGCAGAAACAACTGCGTTGTTATCGCAGGAGACAACAGCAGCATTGATACTGGCGCTTTTTGCAACGTAATCACTGGTTCAGATTCAACAGTGACCGCAGGACCAGGATCATCCGTCGCGGCCGGAGAAGGAACCGAAATTCGCTTTCAGTGGTGGTGTGGGAATGACCTTGAAACGACGATCGGGAAAGTTGGAGAGAAGGGTCTGATGCCAGCTGTTAAGTACCTCATTGTTGATGGCCGCATCACAGCCATTAATTAAATAGCCTGACGCACTATCACCAGGTTGCCGTTCATGCAGTCAATTGGTAAATCGGGGGTCCCTCCGGGTTCCGATTTAGTGGTTGACGGCGATACCTTGAAAAACCCTTTTAATGGGGGGTAGAACCCGCAAGGAGGCTACCCCCATGCTGAGCCAATCATAGCCTTTCCATGCACCTGGCCAACGAAGCCACCATTACCAGACATTTCCGCGATAACTAATATCAAAAAACCTTCTAGTGGTCCTGACAGTAACTGTATCATTTGGTAATTTAGTACCAGCTGCTCAATGGACATCATATGAAACCGCGATTAGCTTATCCTAAACTGTAAAATGGAATTGTTTATGAATGGGAACATTGAATTACTTAATTACAGCCAAGAAGCGATAAAGTTTCTTAATGAAACAGAACGGAATGTTTCGCGAATATTTCCCTTATCAGCGTATGTAATGCGGAAAGTAATAGACCTTATTTCAAAAAGCACAAAATTTATATTACCTAACTGCGCTGACTTTATAGACGTCGAAAGTTTCAGCCAAACACATCTCGATTTAGCACGACTTCCATATCCGGTAGTAACCTTTGAAATCCCCTGGGTAAAAGATACTCCATTAAAGGAATACAAAGATTTCCCCAATACACTTTCAACCAAACGCATTGCCTTGTGCATCGATTATTCAGATGAGCATAAACATCTTTGCCCTGTACCTAACCTCGATAGACTGCTGGAAAGCTTTCCACAGGGTGGTGTATTGGTTTTCTCTATCTACTTTAATGACCGCGATAAATCGTGGGTTTTATGCCAGGGCGGCTCATTCGTTCCATACGATAACCATCTTGAGAAGCTAAGTGAAGCAAAGCTCCAGTCACTACCAGCTTCTGTTCTGGCCACAGAACAACTTAAATCAGCTGGTCAACTACCAGACAAAAACCTCACACAGTTTATCGTTGAGCCATTCATCGCATTGCCGGAGTTCGCGAGTGAAATGGAGAGAGCCATGGGGGGACGGGATAAACTATTCGCAGATATCATTCTGAATACACGGGATGAAGTTTTCGCTTACATAGGTGCCTGTAGCCTTCTTAACTGCGCTAACGTCATCGTCGAACCTGTCATTGCAACCACCCCTGATACATCGAGGAAACTCCCTCCATCCGCGCGTAAGAAGCTTAAGCCAGTACCTAAGCCTAAGTTCGAATACAAGGTTCTTCAGATCTCAGATGAAAGAACGAGTCACTCAAAATCCAGCGCCGGTGCAACTGATGCTGCGGCAGGAACCCCAAGGCGTACCCATCTAAGGAGAGGTCATATAAGGCGACTAAAGGAACGTGTGATCTGGGTCCGACCGGCAGTCATCAATCCGGGGAGCTCCGTAGGGGTTATCAATAAGGATTACCAGTTGAAGACGTCTTAACTAGGCATTGCCACCTCTTACGGGGTCTGTGGGTACTTAAATGGCCTATAATTGAGTACTGACTGGAGGGACTGGAGGTTCGTATGTGTGGCCGCTTTTCTCAATCGCTTAGCCGTGAAGAATATCTTAGCGTGCTTACCGGCGACGTCGACAAGGATATCCCTTTCGACCCAGCGCCTATAGCTCGATACAATGTCGCGCCTGGGACGAAGGTTCTGATACTCAACCAACGTGGTGGAGCGTTGCATATCGATCCTGTTTTGTGGGGTTACGCTCCGCCATGGTGGGATAAACCGCCATTAATTAATGCTCGCGTTGAAACCGCGGCCTCAAGCCGCATGTTCCGTTCTCTTTGGGAAAATGGCCGAGCAATTTGCTTTGCCGACGGTTGGTTTGAATGGAAGAGAGAAGGGGACAAAAAGCAACCTTACTTCATTCACCACGTAGACAGAAAACCGATCATGATGGCAGCTATTGGAAGTACGCCCTTTGAACGTGGTGATGAGCAGGAAGGTTTTTTAATAGTGACTACAGCTGCAGACAAAGGGCTTGTTGATATACATGATCGGCGCCCTCTGGTTCTTACATATGAAGCAGCACAAGAGTGGCTTCGGCAGGATCATGACGGAAAAAACGCTGTAGGTATCGCAAATGATGGCGTAGTGCCTGCAGAAGATTTTACGTGGCACGCAGTTTCACGCGCGGTGGGTAATGTTAAGAACCAGGGGCGTGAGCTGATCGAGCCAGTCCCCAGCTCAACTTGAAGTAGATAGCCCCTACAGATGATTCATGCAAACTAATCCCGCGATTTGAACAACTGATGCAATTCATCAAGCATAATCAACACCCGGCGACCACTTTTACGGGGAAACATTCTCCGCATCTCCCGTGTCAGTTGCTTCTTATCCCATCCGTAAGGGAAAATAATGTGGTTACCTGTTTGAATAGATTTGTCACCAGGACCTGCAACTATACGCGCAACTTCATTGTTAAGCCGTTCTCCTCGCCAGCCGAAAGCAGCCAGCCGCTTGCGGATACGCGCAATGGGGAAATTTTTATCGGAGTGACGAGGAAAAAGAAGCGTACCGTCCTCATTACGTTTGACGCCAAACATATCCAGCGACTGCCGGATCATTACTGTTTGTGCTGGAAAATATTCACGTAAGCTTTCCATCATATGCCCTTCTATTGACGCCATAACGGCAGCGGAACTTAACCAATTCAAAATTTACTGAATATCAATGGTGGGCTTCACCAATTAAAGTCAGCTTCACACCCGCGGCAGAAGCGAGCTTCGCCAAATTTGCAATTGTTGGGTTGCCCTTTTCAGATAATGCACGGTATATACTTTGCCGGGCTAAACCTGTCTTCTTGGCCGCTTCGCCTATACCGCCCTTCGCTTCTAACACACGGCGTAACGCTATGAGAAATCCGCCTAAACCGCCTTCTTCGTTGATCTCTTCGAGTGCGGTCTTCAGGTAGAGCTCAGCATAATCAGGATCGGCTCGTAACTCTTCAATCATGAGTTTGTCACGGTCTACTGCTGGTGCGATTGTGACCGCGTTGTTGGCGATCTCCTTTTTACTCGCTACTGTCATTTTTTCGCCCTCGCTTTAAAGTCTTTGAGGTATTCAACTGCTTTATCTAAATCGGCGTCCTGCGTTTTTTTCGTTCCGCCGACGTATAACAGGATGATTTCACCGTCTTCTATCGAGTAGTAAACTCGGTAGCCTGGGCCATAATCAATTCGTAACTCCCAGACGCCATCCCTTTCAAATTTATGATCGCCAAAGTTACCCGCTTCGGCCCGGTCAATTCTGGTGTCTATCTTCGACGCAGCGATACGGTCTTTTTTCTTGAGCTTTGTTAACCAATCACTAAATGGTTTATCGCCATTCGTATCCTGGTAGAACTGAGATTTAAACATCCCGTTTCCCCTTACTCCCTGATTCACTCAATTGTCACTTATAAGAGACATAAAATCAAGTGAGTGTAACTTAAAAGAGTCACTTTCTTTTAGCGCTTTGGTCCCGCCTTTTTTTCGTATACGAAAATTTCGTTCTCGAGTAGTGCGGCATGTATCCAGCCAGCTGCAGTCAGCCGATCCAAAGCAGGGGAGAGCTTACACAGCTTTTCAACATAACCTTCATCAGGCAATAACTTCCCGGCACGGACCTGGATAGCTGCAACGCCAGCCCACTCACTTTCAGTTCCGGGAACCCAGCCAGACTTAAGAAGCAGATTCAGCATTGCTTGTGCCGCCCATGCAGGTGACTTTCCTGTACTGGCCCAGTCTGTAAACGTGTTTCCCGGGAGCATACGAGGCTCATTAAGTAACCCGACACAAACAGCCTCATTAACAACCTGCTCTATGGCCAGAGCCGGTGATAACCCACACCGGATTGACCACTGCTTTGCTATTTGTATGCGGAAACTGGCAGCAAGTTTTGAAAAATCTCGCATGAACTATTCTTCCTCCACTTCAATGCCATCTTCCAGCGTTATACCGTGCCAATCATCGGCCCAGCTGGTGAATCCCGGCGAATCAATGCTTGGCATATGCACGCTTGCAGTGTGATAGCCACTGTCGCCATTAATGGTGGCAACGTGCTCTCCGTTGTATGCGCTCAGTGTGTCCAGAACGCTATAGAACTTTCCTCCGGCAGCTCGGAAATCCTTTACCGCTTTCTCTAGGCGTTTCCATGCCTTTTCCTGCGCCGGCGTAAGATCGATTAATTCCTGCAAAGTGGCCATGCTCACTCTCCTTCAAATTTGGTACCACGGAGCTGGAAATTAGCCCCTTGAATGGCAATAGTGCGCCCCATCGGGTCTGTCTGAAACTGTACCGCAGCGAGGACAAGGCTCAGGCGGAAAAATTGATTTGCGACATAAATCCCAAATACCTTGCGCGTCAAATCCTGCGTCACACATATCGCTCATCGCGTCCAGTACGTGTGGCGGTATATCGTCCGGTACGGTAAGCGATGCCAGCGCGATTTCCAATTCGCGCTTGTTCATCAGCGCTTCAATGCGGAGGCTAATGTTATGCTGCATATCTGGCTTTATTCGCGCAGCCTTTGTGGTGATGTGCGCGATTAACTGTTCTTTGGTGAATTCCATCATTCAATCTCCTATTTTCGTTATATAAAGCGTAAAGAGGGTGGCAAATACATACCACCCCGGGATAATCACATAAAATCAGGAACCCATTTAATTCCTTCGATCAGTTGCTCAGCACGCTTAGCTGCATCACCTTTTTTGAAAGCCATAAACTCGTCTTTGTTAACGCTGACGCCAGCCTGAGTAAGTTGGTCGATCATTCCTTCTTTCTTGAGACGACTCCATAAGTTTTGAGCTGTAGGTTTCCAGTACTCATGAATATCGAAGTTCATTGCAAATTCGAGTTTTTGAAGATTACTTTTCTTCTTGGGTTCGTACTGAGATACGGAACCGTCCAGCGTAGCAGCGACACAGAAAGCCTGTAGCTCGAGTAACTGGTCTATTCCTAATGACGTCAACAGTGTGAAATCGTCTTCCCAACCTTTAGGGAGTGATTCGGACCACTTGGCCTTGGCCATTCTAAGCTGTTTAACTGCCTCACCATCTTCGCAACCAGGGGCGGCTTCGATCATCGTGCTAGTTGTTTCCTGAATGGTGATGCAAGCTGGATTCTGATGATAACCAGCGCTGAAAACTGACAGAGCAAGCTTCTGAACGGTCAGAGCCAATGCAATTTCCGGCTTTTGTAGCAAAGCAGCCTGGACTGCCAGAGTGCGTTCACATGACAGTGATCTGGCCAGCGCAGCTGAAACTTGTGTGACAGGAACGACCGTACCGTCAGTGTTTACTTTTACGGCTTTGTTTTCTTTACTGGCTTTATCAACAAGCTTCATCAACCCACGCGTAAAAACAATATCGCCATGATAGCCAATTGAAACAATGACGCCACGCTGTGATTTATATTCCTTGGTGAACTCGGCCGCATCCAGTATTTCGCTCTTCTGCTGTTCAAGCTCATTACGCTCTTTTGATAAAGGACGAAGGGCTTCCCATTTTTTCTCACCGCTGAGTTCTTCGGCCTCGTCCATTGCAAATTTAACATTTTCGAGCTTATCGTAAATAATCTCTAACTGATTCTGCTGTTCTGTAGTAAATGCATAATCTTCAAGCTGTGGTCGCGGGAATTCATAACGCTTTGAATCATCACCCCAACTCTCAAGACGCTCCTGACTACCGTACCAGCTCCATCCCTCATTATTAGCGACTTGCTCAGCGAGAACTTGCAATTTATTAAGTGCCAACTCCTGAACAAGGGACGGATTCAAAATATAACCACCATGACTCTCATGTTGGGTAAAGAGATCATGTTTAATTTCACCACCTGTATCACGGTAAGCATCTATGCCAATGACTTTGATATATTTATTATCGCTAACAGGTTCCTCTTCATTCAAAGCCAGACGACGCAAGTCCTTCGGACTCTTATCATAAGAACAATTTTCCCATGCTTTTAACTGGAGGTCGTGGTCGTCAGTAATGCTCAAAGCAATTAACTGATTTAATGAAATTTTATTATTCCTCAGTAGCTGCATTAACTCAGGAGCCATGTTAGCCAGCTTCATCAACTTCCTGACATAGTAGGCTTTATAGCCAAACTTGGCTGCAATCACTTCTACTGAATCACCATTATTAGCAAGTTCGTTGACGGATACGATCAGGTCTGACAGATGCATATCAACGCGGTCATTGTTTTCGGAGATTGAGACTACAAGCGCATCAGCTTTATCAATGAAATCAACGCGCACAGGATAATCGTCGTCAATTGCACCAACACGATGGAGGTAATCAAGAGCCATAAGTCTACGCTGACCTGCGGCGACAAACCAACAGTTCTGCTCAACTTCGTCATCGCTGAACACGATTAAGTTTTGTAAAAGATTACGCGCTGCTATTGATCTCGCAAGACTAATAATACCGCGTTTAAAATTTAACGTATCAACATTATGTTTGCGGGCATTAAGTGATGTCTGACGCAGTTTTTTATATGGTACAGTAGAAGAAACAGCATTGATATTGCTGATAGTGGAAGCGGTATTATTTAACATGTTAGCTCTCCTTTGAGAATGGCCAGTGCCGGAAGTGAACAACAATGAATCCACAATGGACGTTCATTTGTCATTTCAATAAAGATATTATGCCAGGATAAAACATTGAACACAACAAAATATAGCGCAATAATTAATATTTATTTCCATGTGATAACACCCTGAATAATTATAATCAAAAAAACTAATTCCTGTATGTTCAGTCAATAACTAAATCGGGGGTCCCTTTGGGTTCCGATTTAGTTGTTTACTGATGTTTTAGAAATAGCCTATTTATTGGGGGTGGTCGCCCATAGGGAGGCCACCCCCATACCAGACGGATTTAATCTTTTATAACTTTGCAGCAGGAATTTCGTTCCATCTGGTCGTATATGCTGGCGAAAGCATTTCTCTCTTCATCTGCCACTGCTGCTGCACGCCCTGTCCGGCAAAGAAAAGCGTACCCCTCCCGCCTTTGGCGTTAAGCAAGTCGATAACGCTCATAAGCTTCTCGCTGTCTGCACGAGGCGCGTTCTCGTCAAAGAGATTGAGCTGAGCAACACCTTGGCTGAAGAAGTCCCCAAGCATGATCCCCGCCTTTTGGTATCGATGGCCATCCTTCCAGATTAGATTTAAACACTTCGCTGCCGCTTCAATGATGTCTCTGCTGTCCTGGGTAGGCGTGAGAAGCTTCACTGATGCACTGTTGCCGTAATAGCGCTCATTGGCGGCAAATGGTGACGTCTTAACGAACGTCGATATGTATCGGCAGTACTGATGTTCACCGCGCAGCTTCTCTGCCGCGCGTGCGGCGTAAGAGCATATGGCCTGGTGCATTTCCTCGTAATCTGTAATGCGCTGCCCGAATGACCGGGAACACACGATCTCCTGTTTAACCGGCGCGAACTCTTCCAGCTCCAGGCATGTCTCCCCGCGCAGCTCGCGCACGGTACGTTCCAGTACCACGTTAAAGTGCTTCCTGATTACGACTATATGCGTGTCTGCAAGCTCCAGAGCCGTTTTAATGCCCATGGCTTCCAGTTTCTTGCTGATACGTCGACCAACTCCCCAGACCTCATCTACGGGCAATAGCGCCATAAGCTTACGCTGACGTTCAACATTCGACAGGTCAACGACTCCGCCGGTTGCTTTCCAGGTCTTTGCGGCGTGATTCGCCAGTTTTGCTAAAGTCTTGGTTTGCGCGATTCCCACACCAACAGCCAGACCGGTATTCCTTCTCACGGCATCCTTCAGTTCGTGGCCAAACTCATCAAGCATCCGACAGTTCAGAACACCGGTCAGGTCACAAAAGGCCTCGTCAATGCTGTAAATTTCCACGCGAGGGCTCATTTCCTCAAGCGTGGACATGAATCTCTGACTCATGTCCGAGTAAAGCTCGTAATTGGAGCTGAAGCAAACCACGCCCTGCTGCCGGAAGTAGTCCTTACACTTGAAGTACGGATCGCCCATTTTTATGCCAAGCATTTTTGCCTCGGCCGATCTTGCTATTACGCAACCGTCATTGTTGGATAGCACGACAACTGGTTTACCCCATAGGTCAGGGCGGAATACCTTCTCGCAGCTCGCATAAAACGAGTTCACATCTACCAGGGCAAACATTAGTCTCGCCCCCGGGTTTTGTGGATGAAGGCTGTCACCACCCCAAAAATCTGGAGATGATCAGGATCTGGCCAGAGAGTAGGGTAATCGGGATTCATCGCCTGTAGTCCCGGTCGGGGTGTCAGTAGCAATTTTTTTACGGTGAACTCTCCGTCGATTTCGGCAATTACGACGTCGCCGTGCTGTGGGCGTTCGGCCTTGTCCACAATGAGCAGATCGCCGCTGTGCAGACCAATATCTCGCATCGAGTTGCCGATGGCCCGGACAAAATAAGTAGAACTGCGCCTCTGGATGCAATACTCATTCAGGTCCAGCTCGGACTCTGTGTAATCAGCTGCCGGAGAGGGGAAGCCTGCTTGGCATCTTTCCAGGAAAAGAGGGAATGAAAGTCTTTCTGGTGTGAATGCTGCTGAATAGATCCGGAGCATAAGCCCTCCAATAATACTGTATGTGCATACAGTATTATTGGAGTTTTTGGAATTCTTGCAAGAGTAGAATCTTGGACTTTATCTAATCTAATGATTTTTAACAGCTTAAGGATTACCGAGTTGGGTGGAAGGATCGTCGAAGGCGAGGGGAGGTGACAAAGCACAAGTGGAGGGTGTAGCCATCATTGTCTTGCCGTGAACGCGGCAAGACAATGGGGTGATGGTTTGAAAAGGATTGTCTTCAATCCCAGGTCAAACTCTGCAGGCAATGTTTCGATTACTTGCCCTCACCATTTATGGCCCCATACATATGCCATGCAAAGCTGTAATGGAAGACTATGTTTAGTCGACATAAACTCAGCACATTGATTATCATCAAAAACAGGTAGTCCATCCTGTACGTTAAGAAGGTGAGGACTTTCTTTTCTCTCTTGTTCCAGGATACTACTATCAAAAAGACCACTTAATGTAATACCGACAAGATCCATGTAATGCCACTGTGCCGTTTCTAAATCATCAAGAGTCTTTATAGGGTTTTCAATTTTAGAAAGCAAAATTTCCAGCTCATATTCTGCCTGTGCTTTATTCATCATTATTTACCGTCAAGTGTAAACGCCTCTGCTACCTGACATTTATTTCAGGTGGTGGAGGGGTTGGACAAGAGAAACGCGTCAGTTCTGTTAGTGGATCAAGTTACATCCTGGATTAAATAAGGGAAGCTGATTTGCACGTCGCTGACATCATTATCAAACCATATATCATAAAAATCATGTGATTGTTCGTAAGAACCATTTTCACGATAGAGTTTTTCTTCTTGAGCCTTTGCATACATAAAGGAAAACTGCATAAACTCTATGAACTGGACATTACCCGGATCAACAAAACCCATCACATATTGTTTACCTTCACGCTGAAAAGATTTTTGCCAGTCGTGAGAATCAGTAAAAAGTCGTTCAAGCGTAGCCAAGTCGGTTTTACCAGAAAAAAACAAGCCAGCCAAAGAGCCGTAATTACCTACGTGTAAATCAACATAACAATCATGAGTAAAATCAATTTTACTGAAATCCATAACAACCACCTTATGTAATAACCGCTTGCTCCGACAAAGTCAGTCAACTAAACAAAGTACATATACTCACCCTTACCAGCCATACGGATAAGCAGGGAATGTCAACCAGCTTTCAAGCAGGTATTCGGTTTGTTTGTTCCAGTAAAAATAAAATCCTCTTGAGTTAAAAAATACTGGGTGATTATTAATTTCACCGATGCTTTGCGCTCCTTCAAACAAAGGATTAACATAAAAATCATCTTCGAAAGAATCAGTGAGATTAGACGCGACGAAATCCTTACGAGATAGTTTTGTTATATTATCACGCTCATCATCAAAACCTACCGTTCCACCCGTGAATGCTCTGTGTTCAAAATTTCCCCATGTCAGTTCATCTAATGAATCGACATGTTTTTGTGTAATTTCAAGAAATGATTTTTTAACTGGTTCCTTATCATCATAGTTGGCCTTTTCGGGGAAGCTGATAAGAAGCTCAGCCGTTTCACCCTTATCATGATTGAATAAAGGTTTTAACTCCTCCTCGTTTTCAAATTCTTTCTTAAATGCTTCAATATCACGCACGAAACAAGACATATAGTAATATCTGTCCGTCTGGAATAATCCTTGCAAATCCTCACCATGAAGCAAAGAAAACTGGCAAATGCGATCATATAAATCCATTAGATTTTTATAATCGTCATTAGGAACTATTAACTCTACTTCAGCCGCACTTTCTGTCATGCTCTGTGTAACGTAAACATCTGCACTTACAAGCACATGACCAACACATATACGATTATTGAAACGTTCTTTATCAGATTCAGTCATCATTGTTTTATTCCTTTTTATTGTCTGTTGGTTGCGGCATTCCAAAATGAATTCTGCTTTTAAACGTTTTCTCCAGCATTTCTAGAAGTTCAAAAAGGGTGACAAGATTTTTTATTTGCGGTGAATACAAATCATCTAAAATCGTATCATCACCGAATGAAAAGGTTGTATCTGCAACTTTACTTTTGTCACCATGAGCGAAAATGTCACACACTATCCATTCATTACAACGAGTGTAAGCGTAAATATGGATATCAACGCTATCTGTACCGAATACGCTTACAACATCCTGATATTTACGCTCACACCATTCATTAATTTTACTATCATACGATTTCATAAGCACAATCCTTATACAGTTAACCTCTTCACTGCCTGATATTTATTTAAGGCGGTGAAGGGTTTGGACAAGCGAATCCCGTCAGTTCTGTTTATGCCGCCACACCCACGGAGGAACAGGTTGATTATCAGCCCACAGGCCGCGCTTATGTTCTATGGCGACCAGTTGCAGAGCTGGTAATGCCTGATCTGCGTTGTAGTAGTCATACACCCATGCCGCGCCAGACTGCACCATAAAGTGACTGACCTCCGTACCGTTCGCCGTAAACACGCTCCCCAAGATTCGCCCATAACGATCAGTCTGCTTATAAGTGACCGTTACGACTTGTCCGGCAATCAAGGATTTTAGCTGCTCCGTTGACCATCGACCAAAAGGCTGTTTTGTTTCAGGAGCATCAATATTCATTAAACGAATACGCAGCGGGGTTTCATCAACGGGCAAGTGTTGAGGCAAGGCTTTAACCTCTATAGTGTCGCCATCGAGAACCCGCACCACTTTACCCTTCATTTCTGCGGCATATACTGTGTTTACACATAACAATAAAACGAAGGCGGTCATAACCAAGACAATTAACATTAAACCTGAATAACATGAACCATCAGTTATTAATATCTTACCTCCTTTACGCTTTTTTACTATCAATATAGACTCAGAGCTGTCAATTAACTGACCAACAATATGTATAACCTTCATATTTCTATCCCTCACCAGTTAAAGCAAGGTACTTCTCATATACCTTTTTCGCATACTTCATACGAAATGGCGCATTGGCTCCTTTAAAACCAGCATTATATGCACCCACAGATTCCCAATTAACACCATTTGCAGAAATATTCTTCGCTAGTATCCATGCACCAACATAAATATTTTGGCATGGCTTTTGTAATAATTCATACCTCGTAATTCCCATTTGAGCCAACGTAGGAAGCCATGACGAGTTAATCTGCATTAGTCCGAGATCCTCACTAACAACTACACCTTTTTTACGGTTATATCCAATTGCTCCTGGATTCATACCACTCTCAACCTGAGCAATTGCAATAAGCAATCGGTGATCAATCTGAAAGCGCTCAGAAGCCTGAATAAAGCATTGTTTGTAAATGCTTTCAGAAGGTGATGAAGCAGCGAAGCTAATGAAAGAAATAAAAAAGATCTGGACTACAAGAAGCCTGAGAATAAGCATATATTGAATCCTGTGAAGGTGAAATACGCTACCGTGACAAGAGGGATCTGCTTAACCCACCGCATCAAAATCAACATAATAGCTAGAGTAACTAGCATAGTTCCCGCTGCGTACTCAGGTATGAGCATCAAGCCGATTGATAGAAACACATAATAATCCCCCGATGCTATCCATGATTCTTTCTTTACTACATAGCCATATAAACTTAACAGTAAAACCGGCATTACGTAAAATGCAACGGAATACAACGATTCCGAAAAATCCTTTGAATTTAGTGAATACACTGATATTGCGATTAATGCATATATAACAGGATCAGGAATCCATCGTGTACACGCGTCAGTGTACGCGGTTATTGCTAACGTCAGGCAAAAAACAAACAAAAGAACATCAGATGAAAGGTAATAAACCAAAACGGCTATTGAGAACACTAGAATTGAAAAATGAGGTAAGTGTTTAACCACCTCTTTTTCTGCCATAAGTTCGATGCAGCTTTCAATAGCTCTTTTTTTCTGCCATCGATAAATGGAAGGAAGTAGTACAGTAAGCATAAACGCTGCTATTAATGACAATGAAATAAAACCAATTAGCATATGATCAACTAAATAATTCGTATACAGATACGTGACACCAAAACCAATCGCAAAAAAAACAATTATAAAGTTGAATGTAAGTGAATAAAAATACGACTTCATTACTACCTCACATAAACAATATAACCAGCCGGAATGAAAGTAGGTTTAGCTATAGTTCCAGAGTTTGTTTTAATGACTGTGTTATCACTAATACCAACAAGCGCACTGTTGTCCGTTGCTTTCATTACCTCAGATAGAACACCACTAATTGACGGCATATAAACATACCCGTAACCACCACTAACATTCATTTTCACTGTGGTGTCTACGGGTAACCATGTTGGTAATGTAACCTGGCTGGTTACATCACCATTTGCGCTGCTGTGCGTGAGATAATATGTATCAAACGCTGATGTATAGTTAAGAAACAACGAAGCTTTATTTGTTCTTAATGATTCATTATAGCTTTCTTTACTATCATCAGAATTCTGATAAAAAGCTACCAAAAGCGTAAAGAATGCAACAATTAACATAGACTTCATTTTCACCCCCATGTAATTGCTAAAATGAGGCGCAGGAGGCAACTACCTGAAAACAGGTTTCGCCTTTGCTGTTATTTGGAGTATTTACAACAAAACGATTATGCTCTGGATCGAGTGTCATTGAATCTGGTGAGTTGTGACTTGAACCACTTGACCACCCCCTTAATCCGTAAGAACCACCAATGGCTACCGTACCAGCAGGGCAGTTAGCAACTATCTGGGTTTGATTCTCACAAGTTGTTTCTCCCCAAACAATATCTACTTTAATCTTGCCTGAGCCTGCCCACACTCCATCCTGACAAGATAGTGGCGCACCTTTTACATCACGGCTATATGCACCATTTACCGGGCAGGACGCACCAGATACGTTTATCTTATCTAACGTCAGAACTCCGGCAACCGAGGCATCACCATCTGATCGCAGGCTTCCAGCCTTGACCTGGCCACTGGTATAAATTGATTTGCCATTAAATGCCCTGATATAGGTGGAGTCAGTCATTTGAAACCCACCTCCCCACTTTTCGTTATACCAGCCAGTGTCACCTGTGGTGCGGAACCAACCGCCTGTATAGGTTTCTCCCGCAGTACGGGTTGTCTGAGCGTTTACATTGGTTGCCGTAACGTTCGTGGAATTAACGTTAGTAGCGTTAAGTGTCGCTGTAGTTGTTGTAGCGGCATTGGTAATGTCCTTAGCCCCCATATTAAGTGCGGTACTCATTGTATTCAGCTCAGGATGTCCCGGAACGGCTTTACGATACAGGTAATCACTGACGTTATTCCCATCCTCATAAAATCCAGCGATAACCACGCTTCCATCACCAGGGTTATACCCACCGAACGCCGACAGGTTCATTGTCCAGCTTCCTAATGCACCTTGTGCAATACCGTTGTCTATGATTCCACCATCTGAACCAATCCCTATAGCAATCTTTCGTGCCAGGCTTTTTGACAGTGACACGCCACCATTCAAAAAGGTCATTGAATTAAGTTTATTTGTTGTAGGTTCAAAGACTCGAGTTTGATACGTTGCTGAAAAATTATTCTGAGAAGAGAATCCAGTTGGAAGATAGCCGCCGTTAATTAACTCAGGGACACCAAAGATAAATGGCGTTGTAGCAGTCGCTGCGGCAGCAATCGTGCTTTGGTTATCTTTAATATAAAGATTTACTGCCTGCTGCACCCGCTTTGCTTGTGAGGCCGCAACGGTAGCCCTAGACTGATCCAGAATCCAATTACTCATGGGAACAATAATCACAGCAAAAACGAGAAGGAATATCACAATAGCTGAAACCGCATCACTTATTTGTGCAACGCCTTTTTTCATAATTACACACCTTTTAAATTGTAACTCGCACGATTAAAATCATCTGTAAGTGCTTTATAATTACCCTGAGAGATTTTTGCTCTGATAGAATCCTTTTGAGTATGGTGGACTAAATTATATCCGCTGATATCAATATCATGACCAACTATCTCGCCATCACGAATTGATGTTCTCATTGTTTGGTGAGCAATAATGTAAAGCGTATTAGCGATATTGTGTTTTGCATTAGGGTTTATCTCTTCGCAAAACATAACATAGCGTTCAATTGCATCAAAAATAGATGAGGCATGAATAGTAGAAACTACAAACATAGTTAGAGAGGCTTTAAGCACTTCATGCGCGGTTTCGCTATCACGGATCTCACCAAGCAACATACACGAAGCGCCGGTTCGCCAAGCTTTTTTAGTCGCTGAAGAATAAGACTCATGCTGACCCACTTCCATTTGCATACAACGCCCAGCACCATGCCGACCATTAAGTAATGTCTCTATCGGGTCTTCTATCGAAACGCCTAAACCTCCGGTTATCTCGATACGCCGTTTCAGAACTGATGCTGCCGTTGTCGTCTTCCCGCATCCCATTTCTCCAGCAATGAGGACTAGCCCTGTGGCCGCTTTTAGCTCTATGGAATGACGTAAATCTGTTGTCAATGGAATATCGGTAAAATCGAGTATATGTTTTGGTGTTTGACGAATGACAAAACTAACACCGTCAAAAGCACTGCTTAAAACAGTAATTCTGTAAACACGCTGGCCGTATCGCAACGGGAACTCAGTCTTACCTGTTTCTTCAAATATTTTAGTACATTCATATTTTAGTTTATTTGCATCTTCTACATACGCCACCGGAAGCTCAGAAATAAATGATGAGGCTCCTTTAAGACCTTTGATTTCAGAGTAATCATAACCGAGAATCAAATCGATAAAATTCAAGTCATTTAGCATATTCATTTCTTTGCCTGATTAATGCCCCATAAGGGGCATTTTATTAAAGTTATTATTATGATTTGGTAGTAAACACCACTGTATTACTATCCGTAGTACAGGCTGAAGTAGCCATTACCGCTGTAACTTCACCAGTGAACGATTGAGAGTTGATTTTCGTTGAAGCCATCTCAGACGTACCTAACTTTTGTGAAAGGTTGATACAGTCCTTATTTGAAAGCATTGTGTCTGTTATAGTGAAACCAACACCTGCGCCTTTGACTGAGATTGTACCTCCGCTGCGGTTACTAATCGTGCTACCAGAGTAAGCAACAGTGCTAGGTAAGGCTCCAGCATTAATAAGTGCCTGGTTATAGTCTGAAGTACCATATCCACTATTAGCTCTCATATTTTTAGTTTCATTAATGAGGTTGCTGATAACAGTAACTTCATTCGTTGCGTAGAACTTAGAGTAACCTAAATACATCAACGCCGCTACAGCAGCGATTAAAACCATCGTGATACCCAGTGAAGAAACAGAATCAGTGATGTTTGCAATACCACGTTTAATTTTTACAATTTTCATGATTTTTTTCCTTAGTGAAAAAATGCTTGTTGAATTAAGTCAGACATGATTAATATTAATAACCCGATTGAAGCCGCGCACCCGAAGTAACAAAGCAATCGGATCAGCTCTCCCGTTTTCTCAACGGATGAAACTGTTTTTTCGAGCCACTTACCTGCAAATCGCTTTAAAGACCCCTCAGAATTAGATGTTTCAAAAAGACTTTTCATCTTGATGATTGCTGCATCGCCTGGAAACTCATACCCGATTACATCCAGCGCCGAACCTAAGTTCTCTTCGCCTTCTTCAATGGCTCTAAGAATCGCTTCCAGACGTTCGAGCATCCACGGAGATTCACATGAATTAACCATGTAATTTATAGCGGTTTCCATCGGGATACCTGCTGAAAGCATGGCATTCACATTCAAAATAAATGTTGCACCATTTAAGCGCTTATAAATTGAAAACGGCGGGAATTTATCAAAAATGAATCTGACATTTCCCGTCCATTGTGAAAGTGATTTATATATTGCATAACTCACCGTCACAAGTACAAACAGAATGACATACCAGTATTCGGTGATAATGACATAAAAATACCATACACCCAATTGTGCCATGTTCCATTTTTCCAGCGGAACATTTTGCTTTAAAACAGGAACAAGCAAGACGGAAAACATAACCACAACACTAAAGGATAACGAAAACATATACGTCATTATCATTAGTGAAGATTTTATAGACTGAAGTAATTTTTCAGAACCCTGGGCAATAAATGTAGCGTTTAGAAACCCATCTGAAACTTTACCTGCAACTTCACATGATTCGATGATACTTAACTCCTGGTCAGGAATCCATTCTCTTAACGAATCAGCAAGTGAATAGCCAGCATTAACATTTTGCCTGCATTCATTTAATATTTGTCCTATAGGATTACCGGGATTCTTCCCTCTCCTGGTATAGTTTTCAATTAACTTATCGAACGTTGCTAGCAAACTCAGACCGTCAAGAAGATATTGCCTGAAATCATCATATAGCTCTATACGGTCTGCTGCACTGAAAGTACGTTGATATATATATCGTTCGAAGTTATTCATTGAATTTTTCATCCCTGTCAAGATTACATATTTTTTTATGTGCAATAACAGGATCGACTTTCCCCTGATTAATCAGATTCGTTATATTTTCACATAACGTTTCACCTCCGTTTTTTCGCCAGTATTTCCATGCTGCGAATTTACCTTCTTTCTCATACAGAGACATAAATGAATAATTTGTTTCTATTACTTCAAAAACACCAGTACGCCCCTTTACACCAGTGCCATCACAATGCTCACAGCCTTGCTTATTGATGAGAAAGGCATTTTGAGAATCGGTGTGCTTATCGATAAGCTCTCTAAGCTCCTTTTCAATCCCCTCATTATTCGCACCATAAGGTAGTCGGCAATGTGGGCACAGCAACGGCGCAAGCCGTAGACCAATAAGACATGTAATCAGTGTTGCATCCGTCAGCAAATCCTGATCAACACCGAACCGCCGCAAACGCTGAATAATGTCAATGGGATGACTGGTATGAATAGTCGTGATTACATTATGGCCTGTTTGCGCAGCCTCAATAACGCCTGTAGCTGATGTGCTATCCCTGACTTCCCCGATATAAATGAAATCAGGGTCTAAACGCATGAGATTGGAAATTGCTTTACCCCATGCTTTCCCCATTAAATCACGGTCACTGCGATCAGCAAGTATAAGGGGTGTCTGCACAGCTCCACGTATGGGGGACTCAATAGGATCTTCAACTGTAACCAGATTAATACCAGAATCATCACGAGTGACGCTTTCGGCCATGCATTGAGAAAGTGTCGATTTCCCATGTCCCGTTGGTCCACTGGAAAAGATCGCCCCTGACGGCTTGGAAAGCGTTCTCCTGATAGCTGAAGCTTGTTTCTGTGTTAATCCAAGATCTTCTAACTCAAGCTGCTGCTTGCGCTTTGTAATCAACCGGACAACTGCCAGCAACGTGTCAGAGTTCCCAGGGCGGCTGGCGAATCGCCCTGTACTTAGCCCGAACTCAGATACATACTCTTCTTTAAGACGCGCATCACTGGATTCTGTAGTGCTCAAAGTCGGAGTGCTTTGCTCTGTACACATTGAATTATACAAAGTATTAACCAGAAGCCGACCCTGTTCGGCAGAATCACCAAACATCGTCATTGGGCGTTTTATTCCGTCAATACGGAATGAAACCTGAAAGTACGATGGGTCTATTCTGAAGTGAATATCAGAAGCACGCAATTCAACGGCATTCTTAATGATTGAAATGACTTTATTTTGCGTTGGGGTATTCTTATCTGACATTGAAGATTCTGTAGAGTCAAAGGCATTTGACACTTCAGCTAACTCTTCTCGACTTACCCAGATAGTCTTAGGATTAATTTCTTTTTTTCGTAACTGTTTCTTAAAATCAAAATAATGCGGATCATTATCAAACTGAGATACGACAAAAAGATGATAGCTACCTTCATTATTGTCTTTTAGAAGACACAAATTGTCAGTTATTTCAATTGGAATGTTAACCCCTTGTAAATACTGGGAAGTATTTACAAGAGTATGTGAACGTTCAGAGTATTGCATAACCCCCCCCTAATTAATCACCTGCGTCCGTTGTGTGGCTATGTTTTTCACCTTTACACCACTTAAACCAACACTAAGTACCTGCCATCTGCCACCAGGTAAAAGCTGCCCCGCAGCGACAGAAGTTGTATTACCGTCAGCCATGCTAACGATCGCATTTCGACCGTTAATTTTTACAAGTTGAGGGAGTGTGTCGGTTACAGGGGCAACAACTGCTTGCCCCGAACCGTTCATAGATGAACTGGCCGGAGTTTGAACACCATAATCCCGGCTTTCCGCCTCAGCCTTTGCCTTATTAAGAGCAGCCTTTGCCTCATATAAAACTCGTTGCTTTTGCATATTATCCAAATCCCAGACTGTACCGTTTTCAGCAAAAACACCAAAAGAGATTAAAGTGAAAGCAAGAACTACTATTTTATTGGCTAACTTTCGGTAATTTACGTTTTCCATAGACAGACCCCTTGATTTTGTAAGTGATGGAACGTTGATCCTGCCCGATTTCATAGATAATGCTATTAATCCTCATCCCGATAAAATCGCCATCTTTGAAAATAAGTTGTGGCTGCACATCTGTTTCAACATCAAAGGTATATTCCTGCCAATCTTGAAGCGGCAAGTCTTCACCTTCGGCATTCTTTTCAACATCTTTAATTGATACTTCAGCCAGTGTTGCTGGAATGTTCACCCCCTGAAATAAGGAGACAATCTTAAGCAATTGTTCTCCCATATTCTGAAACGGATCATCACCGTTTGGAGGGAAATTATGCTCTACAGAAAATGCCGACATTGAAGTTTGTGTGATACTAAATGCAGGATCTGCACCGAATAACACCCGAACAGCTTTAACAAAATCCTCCGCAGTTACTGCCGAATTATCCGGCCTGTTATAGTTCACATTTAAACCACCCTGAGTGCATTGAATTGTTGCAGGTGTCCACCCTTTGATTGAAAGGTCTATTTTTTTTAAATTTTCTTCACATCCCTTTAAAAAAACAGGAATAGAGGAAGTTACAATCCAAGGATGTTTCAATTTATCCAGTGCTGCCTGGTAACGGGCATTTTTATTAATTTCCTCCTGCTTTATGAGCATCGCCTGAGCAGCAGCCTTTTTAAGCCTGTCCTGCTCATCAAGATGATCCTGAATAAAAAATACAGCCACGCCCGACATCAGCAGCGCGGCTGCAAAACCAATTAACTGATTTTTCGTCATTCCCCAATGCAGGGGCTTAAGCCGAAATTCTTTACTTAAATTACTGGATTTGAGTATTTCATTTAGATCCAGTGTATCAGTAAGCCAGGTTAACTTATCTGTGTCGCCATAAACAGGTATCTCCGTGTTTTGTTTGCTTCCTCTTAACTCTTGCTTTAAGTCAAGAACAATCTGCTTGATATGCGATGCGGGATAAATCATATCTGACATGGAATGAATCGCACCTTTTTCAGTACGACCCACAAGAGTATATTCCTCTTCACCTTTATCATTTTGGCCGAGTGGAATTACAGCAATACAGACGCCTTCAAGCAGTGAAGCTAACGATACGATAAGCGAGTAAGAACCACGAAGCTTCAGTTTTGACTTTGGTGCAAATCCAGCCTGAATTGCATCGGCCTTACGAATTGCCACTACATCAAGATTTCGCTCCTTACCAATATCGCGAACTTCCTGCATTAACTTACGATGTGCCTTAATCGTTTCCCACTCAAGCCCAACAACAAAGCGATTGTTGTTTATAACTAGTACACGTATTGATTTATCGCTTTTGTTATCCTGACCTTCTAATTTATTCTTAATTGCTTTTTTTTTAGCGTACATATGGAGTCACCGTAATAACAAAACTCTGTTTTGTTTTCGCCCCTGACAACGCCCCACCAAACAAGATATTACTTGGTGAACCAACACCCTGGCGGTTTGAGTTATTAACGTTTTGCTCAAATCCTGACATGATGAGTGTCTGCCCTGGTTTCATCCAAACACGCTGCTGTAATGAACGCGTATCAACATCAGGCGCTTCCATTTTTTCTGTATCGTTACTGATAACCCTTAATTGCTTAAGGCTAGAAATATCCATAAACATGTTGAGCATCAGACGATCTGAATCTTTAAGAATTTTTGGAAGAATAGTTATATTTGTACCTGTAGTTACACTTCCCGGCTCCAGTGACTGCTGAAGCGTGGTTGTGTTACCTGTTGTATATGGTGTAGTCGTTACTTTCTTCAAATACGTTGTTTGCTGGCCTACAAGCACTGGGGCAGCCGCCATGTTTGTTGTCATGATCGTGCTGGTCTTAACATCTGACACCTGCGCCTGCTTTGATAATGCATCGAGCAGGAAAGACGACCCGGCAAATTGCGCCGCTGTGCCTGTGGCTGTATCGAGAACATTGAACCCACCGGAAATAGCATCACTGGAAACGCCACTGTTGGTGTTGTCCAGCTTCATTCCATAGTTACCATTCAGTGACTTCCATACTAAATTCCAGTCGATACCGACCATATCACTGACATCTGTATTTACTGTGTAAGTTACAACCTTAAGGACAACCTGACGGCTTAAAGTGCTGTTCTCATCGTCCAGGTATTCCCCAACACGGCTAACAACATCAGGAACGTCTGTGATCATTAGCGTGCCAGTAGTCGCATTAAGGCTTAGACGACCAACACCCGGTGTTAACATGCTCTGAACTGTATTCTGGAGGTCTTTATACAGGTTGTTGCCCATTGCAACTGTTGATGACATCGTAGACCCACCTGAGCCTGAAACTCCTGAGCTTGATGTTCCACCACTGTTACCGCTATCCGTGCCTGTTGCGCTGGACAGACCGCTTGTTACTGTCCCTGTTAGATCATATTTTGCATCGGCCGGCTGAATATCAAACCGCTTGGTTTCGAGGTAATAAATGACGGGCTCATCACCACTGTATTTCCATGACACCCCCATCCGTGCGGTCACAAGGTCCATGATCCCGCCGAAATTTCCTGAATAACTTACATCCGTTATTAAACGACTGACAGTCGCAGGCGAAGAGCCCGTGTTGCCGCTAGCCTCAGCACCGAACATTGCTAGAGGTTTCATCTCACCGCTATTCATAACAGGTGAGGGTACTGATGACATCCTCTGTGTCTTCGAGCCGCTTTCACCCCCGCCACCCAAATATGCCGCAGCATCCGGAGTAACACGTACCCGGAGACGACATTGTTCGCTCATATCCTGGGCGAACTGGAAAATATCCTGCGGCTTAACTGTCTTGTAAGTAACCTGGCAATTGACCACTTCACGCGGAGCGTCATATTTCGGCTTAGGTAGCGGTGTAGTATTAATATATTGAGCACTTGTGAATTGAACTACTGGGGCATTATCGCCCATATTCTTAATAAGTGTGGATGCCTTAATACCAGTGTCATCAGCATCTTTTCTGACTTCGTTCATCCTTTGCACTGCACAACCGTTAACCAGAATTGAACAGATAACAATGGAGAGTAATTTTCTTGTCATGCTTTAATTCCTGTCATCGATGATGATAATGCACTGATTGCGATACGCACTTACGTAAAGTGGCGATTGTGCTTTCTGATATAAAGTGAATAATTTCGTTGTTGCTTCTTCGAAATTCCCTGAGAAACTAAGTGGATAATCGATGGGATAGTTAGTGTCGGTTTTCCACTGCACACTCCATTTATGGTCTTTCCCTGGGCAGTTATCAGACTTGGCCCAGGCAATGAAGCCGTCCTTTAAGGTCAAACCCTTTTCAATCTTCCAGATTTTCGGTTGAGCTGGTTGAGGTACTGATGTTTGATTAGTTTTGTTCAGCGCTAATAAAGTAGGGGACAAAGATACTGATTTCTCATTCACCCGGTATACAACGTTAATTTCGCGGGCTTGATCTGCAAATTCTGCATGAAGACCTTCGGCAGAGAGCATGTCATTCAGTACCTTTGGCCATTGCTCACCTGCCGGCCAAGAAACAGTTTTCTTGAAACTGCGCGCTACATCAGGAGAAAGTCGAATACGCCATTCTTTCGGCACAACCTGGTGCATCCCTTGAAGCAAGGGCACATCCTTTCCGCTCACATAAACAAATCCGGTCTTATCCGGCACTGGTAGCGTCAGATCGGTCTTATTAGCCTGCACTGGCAGGACTGGCATAGTTGTAGATTGGTTTGCTGAGTTATGTCGCACCACAGGTTTTGGAGAAGAGATGACAGGTTTTGGTTCCGGTACATCTTCAGTGAATCTAATCCAACCAGTATCATATTCGACATTTGTTACCGGTGCAGATTGGCCGTTATTACTGGCTAATAAACCACTAGCTGCCATCAGGGCTGTTATAAGTTTTCTGTTAGTCATATCTGGTCATTTCCCATTGAAGCATTGGTTCAAACCTTCCCGTCTTCCACGCTACCGCCATGCCTTACACTTACATGCAGACCTCAAAATCCAGCGCATCGGTAAAAATGTGTGCCTCGACGCACCGAAGTGAACAAAACCTATATAGAAACATGCGTTTTGATTATTGCACAACGCACTCAATAATTTCAACTGATACGTATTGGATGTAATGGTGAGAGGCAGATTTTTGGATTCCACTTACTTAACCATAAGAGTTGCATTCAAAATCATTCCCGCCTGCGACTTCACGAAAAGCAGCATTTTTTTCCCCCTTCTATTTGTTGACATTGAAAAATTACGTATAATACGCACTATATGTAATCCGGAGATGTGCACCATGTTTAGAATCAAACTCTTAGTCTGTTCACTGGCGTTAGCCTGGGCAGGTGCAGCAGCCGCAGACGCTCCATATGACGAGAATCCGGCTCCTTCATTTAATGAGATCCTGAACGGTTTTAATAATTCTGAAGGGGACACCGTTCGGATCACAGTTTTACGTGATATGGGAGAAACCATCGGTTTCAGAACTGGCTTAGTATGGGAAGCTCAAAACATCGCGAAGGGTCTTAAGAAACAAGAATCCGTTCTGGACCGTCTTTATAATTTCAGCTCGTTAATGACCAAAGACAGCTCATTGCCTCCGGTGATCGTGGAAGCAAATGATCTCGCTTCAGTTTCAAAGGATCAGTTCAGAACGGCCAATAAAGCTTTTAACATCGTAAAGCCCGAAGAGTTTGTTTCAGTTCCTCCTACCTGGCGTGATTATCTTTTCACTGGGCTATTACAACAGTCTGAGGTTATCTATCCCTCTGATGATGCTCGCCCGAAAACAAGCGCCGAGAAAAATGCCTGGGAGACATCTCTAAAGAAAGGCTGGAACGATGGTGTTTCCCAGGCGCAGAGTATTCTTGATGAGAATTTCAGTCGCCTTGGACGCGACTACAACGGAATGATGCGTTTTAACGCTTTACTTCGAATGGGCATGATTTCCCGTACCGAAATAGCATCGAAGGTATATACAGTGTCACCTGAAAGTAACAAAGATAGCCTCACAATCGGTGAAAAACACCGAGAGATCATGAAAAAGGCACAGTTCGAAGTTAATCCTGACAAATGGAAACCAGTTATAACTAAATCTCCTACCTCTGATACGTCAGGTCAGTATCAGTACGGAGGCAGATAATGGATATTTTGCATTCCAGCTTTCCTTATGATTTTCCGAATGGTGAGATTTATCCAGAAATAATGAAGAAATTCTTTGTTCATTGCTGGAGACATAACGTTTCAGACGTGACCATTCAGGGAGGTGATTACATTTGGGTCGAGCTCCATGGGCGTCTGGTCAAGGCCTCAAATATGGTTATCACACATTCTCATCTTTCAGAGTTAATAACTTTGTTATGGGGTGCGGATATCGTCACCATAGTTGTCAGCGGAGAAGAGCAGGACAGGCCACTGTCCATAACTGGCGAACAATATGGGCTTGAGAGGGGAGAATCTATTCGACTCAGAACTAACTTTGTTCAGGGTCACGTGGGTCGTGGGTTATCGATTCAGATATCCGCGCGAGTTATTCCTTCAGAGTTACCGACTCTTGAAAAATACCCAATAGAAGATGAGTTCGTACGGGAGCTCTTTTCTGCTGACGGCCTAAATGTCATCGCCGGCCCAACAGGCAGTGGGAAAACCACCACTTTGACGGCTCTGTATATGGAAATTGGGATGAAAATGCCTGACCGCAAGGTGATTCTCTTCGAGCAGCCGGTCGAGTTTATCCTGGGTGGGCATAAGTGGGTGGGCCTCCAGCCTTGTCAGAGTGAAATTCCCCGGGACATAGCTTCGTATGCTGCAGGTATTCGCAATGCGCTGCGCCGCGCACCTAAAGTTATAGGAATCGGGGAAGCTCGCGATAAAGAAACCTATCTTGCTGGAATCGATGCAGCAAAATCCGGGCATCTATTAAACTTCACCTCCCATATAAATAAAACTGGAGAGATATTTAGTCGAATCATCCAGGCATTCCCTGTCGACCAGCAGGCTTCGATTGCTCTAGATCTTTTGTCGGTTTTACGCGTTGTCATTGTTCAGAACCTTTTCAAATCGACAGATGGAAAGCGCGTAATGCTCCGCGAAGGTCTTGTTTTTACCCAAGAAATAAGAAGTGAACTGGAAGATATTCACTACAGTAAATGGCCGCGTTGGGTTGAAAATCATTTACACAAAAACAATGCCACTATCATCGATAAATTATGGGTCATCTATAAAGAAGGTATTATTGATAAAGACGTCTTCATATCTAAGGCATCTTATCACGAATTTGTAAAACGTTCTGGAGGTGTCAATCATGATTAATAAATGGCGTAATAATGTCAACCCTACTTTATTTGGGATTCCATTTTCTGGTTTATTCGCATATCTTACCCTAATTTATTACTGGAGTTCCACTTTATTCTTGGTGATAACTTGCCTTAATATGTTTTATGCTTATTTATATTGGCGCGGATATTCTGTTTCCGGAATATATTACAGTATTATGAGCAAGATTCGAGGAAACATAATCTATTCACGTCCCTGGTGGTTCCGTGAGCAATGGAGAGGGCATGATGATTCATTTTGAGTTGAGCACTCTTGAGCTTGAGCATGGCAATTTCGATCTTGCTTTAAAAGCAATTAAAAAGCGGGCAAATGAAGGAAACAAATCAGCAATCAAGCTGCTTGCTGAGATATACCTGCATGGCATTGGTATTCAAAAAGATGAATCTGAATACCGGCGATTACTTCATTTAATCGAAAAACCAACTTCACATTAAATAACAGGATTAGTTATGAGCACTTTAAAAACCATGTTGACCATCTCTGCTTGTGCATCATTACTTTCAGGGTGTGCGCTTATAGGAAAAAAGTCAGAACCAGCAAGTACAACAGATGATGTTATTAATAAAAATATTGAACTTGCAGTCTCGTCAATCCAGAAAACGCAAGCTGAACTGTATCAGTATGGTGCGATAAATGAAAAAGCCGTTGGTATCACCGGTGGTATCTATCATGACAACGTGCGCATTGATATGAACTGGAATGGTGATGGGTATGAACTGTTGGAACAAATGGCCAAGCAGCGCTCATTTACGTTCCGTTCTTCTGGTTCAAAGCTTCCCTTACCTGTATCACTAAAAGTTTCGCGGGCCCAGTACAAAGAAGTTATGGATAACATACAGACACAGATCGGGTACCGTGCTTCCATCATTGTTGATAACACTTCTCGAACGATGACACTCAACTACAACACGCCCAATCTTGAGGCATCGTCTACTGCGAAAGTTATCCGCACTGGCACGGTATCAGCAGCTCCATATCGTCCAGTATCACCAGTAATCTCTTCGCCTACAGCAGCACCTTCGAAAGGCAATAATGGCATTTTCAATGGTGGAGATTCAATCATCCCGCAGGATCAAGAAGCAGTCAGAATAGGCGAAAAATGCACAGAAAGAGGGGTATTAAGCAGAGACAAACAGGGTAAGCCCATATCCTGTAGCAATGGCCGCTGGAGAAAGCTGTAACGCACCATGAAATGATGATGTACTTAACATTATTTAACAATAAAAGCCGGTACTGCCCGGCTTTTGATATATTAATTCCATATGTTTTTTACATTATCCTTAGCGTCGTTTACTTTCGAATCAACTGTGTTATTAACACCATTCATTAGGTCGCTAATATTATTGTTAATACCTCCAATAACGTCATTGTATGAGTCGGAGATTTTATCTGAAGCAGTCTTACAAACCTGGTTCATTATGTCTGACCAGATTGATCCGAGATCAGGGAATGTAGGCATCGTAACCACACCGGTGACGGCGCTAATGCACGTTCCTATCACCTCAGATGAGTTTTTGAGTGCGTCTGTTTCTGAATTAATCTTCGCGATTGCTGATTCGTAAGCACTCTGAGCACCCTCTGCGGCTGCTGTTCCACTCCGGCAGGAAGCACCATAAGAACAAGACGAAATCAGTAGGCCTGCTATGATGATTATCTTTTGAATTTTCATGGTAAGCTGATAGTTATATTGTTGAATGTATGGTTGAATAACCGGATCTGTTGTTGCAACGCTTACATTTTATACGTACCAAACGTAAATACCAGTTAAAAATTAGCTGATAAGAGGATTAAATGGCAAAAGAGATTGTCACTGGGAAGGATCTTGAGCGCTGGCGATATGACCACGGCTTCGTCGTTGGTACTGCGGCCGAGTGTTTCGGCATCCAACGAGCCAAGTGGGAGTCGTTGGTACGCAATGATGAAATTATCACCAACGCAAGAATCCTCAACCTTTTCCATATTTATACGCAGTTCCCAGAAACTATTCCTGTCGCGCCAAGCTTCGACTACGTAGGCCTGTTCAATGAACTGGGCTTTGCTAATAACACGCGTGACAAGAAAGAGTTTGCTCGACTCTTCGGTATGTCCATTCCTGGTACGTATCGAATCATGGATAAAAACTCTGCCCAGCGTGATATTGAAGCGTATGCTCAGGCTCTGAAGCGTACGGGTGCAAAAGGCAAAGATCTCCTGTTTCTTATGAGAAAAATTTCGCAGAAGTCAGAGACAGTTATTGAAGCTGGAGAAGAAGCTATGAAGGAGAAGGCCAGCAAGAAAAAAGTGAAAGGGGATACAAAATAGCCATTCGTAAACTATACCTCTCCCCCCCGCGAAATCTAACGATAAGCGGGGATAGTTTACTTTGAAGTTGAATTCCCGCATTAGTGTTTTTTAAAAAATTTTTTGAACGGTGTAACGTTTTTTAATTTCCCTTAAGTAATATTCCTAATATCACATCTGACCTGTTCCCCTTACCTAAACGTCTGAGACCTATCTATCTCTTTTGTTTTAAACGCAACCCCGCAGCCGAACGTATGATCTTGTTTGTGTGTGAAGGTAATTTATTGATTAATTCCATTCAATATGTATTATCCGTAACACAAGCATATAAAATATTGACCGCGGAGACGTCAAATGAAACAAGATGGACAAAGGCTTATCAAGCTTACCACAGCATTCTTCTATGACACTGAAGTCGAACCTGCAGTGATTAATCTCAGAGATACCACATTGGCGACCGGCATCCCTGGGCTTCTAAGCGGATATTTCGGTAGTTTTGCTCAAACTAAGGGGTTCAAACCGGTAAAAGAAATTGCTGACTCCCTTGGAAAACGATACACAATCGTAGATTTCACGCTTTCATGCAGTGAATTTACAGAGACCGAAAGCCCTCCTCCGGGAATGATGATAAATCTTAAACAACTAACCAAAGCAAGACAGGTGCCCCTTTCTCACGAAATATCCGAAAGCAGCCCGGAACTTATAAGCAGCATAAAAATGCATGGTAGCTTTGAAAAAGCGCTTATTGATAATCCACTGTTTCTCCCTGAAATGCTGAACCATCTTGGCCGCTTCCGCGATTCTGTCATTATTCATTCTATAAAGCCCAATGCCTCCCCGACACTAACAGTGGCAAGTGTAAGAATAGATCAGGTGGAAGCCAGACTTGTCGGCGCTAGCTGCCGATTCAATCAAAATACGAAAATTGTGTGGGAATAATGTTTGTTTGACAACACTCAACCCCGGAGTTACCGGGGTTTCGTTGGACGATCATGCCGCTTCTTTAAGATTCACCTGGAACCAATTGATCCGCTCACCTACCCGCTGGAGCTTCAGCAATGCAGTTTCTCTTGGCTTGAGATATTCGAGCTTGGATTTCTCTATCTGCAGTTTGTTTGCTGCGCGCTGCCAGTCTCCCGGGGCCATGTTCTGAACCAGAAGTGTGCCGGCTGAATTGATAAAATCCTCGCTGAAATGACTCGGACTTTGGCTGGCAAGCACCAGTGAAATGCCAAATTTACGCGCCTCGTTAGCGATGATGTTTATTGGGTTAGAGCTTTCTTCATCGCAGAATTTTTTCGCTTCATCGAGGATGATAACGTGGCGAACCTTACCATGACTCTCACCACGCTGCATTTCTTCATGGAAGATGGCCATCATACGACTATAAACAAACATCTTCAGCTCATCCTCTGAGCTTGCTAATGGTTTGATATTGTATCGTTGAATGCGGCCGATGAATGGTGGTTCGTTTGCATTGAACAGCCCTAAGGCTTTAACGTTCTCAAGTCGAGTTGACAGAGAGCGCAGGGTGTCTACTGAATCATATTTGAGGATTTCATCAAACTCGGACCCCGTGCGCGTCTGATTAAGTGCATTTTCATATTCCTTAAGGGCATTATCTTTCGCTTTTTCCAGCGCCTGCTGAGTTTTCTCTGTGTCTTCCCTGATATTCCTTTCCTTTGCCTTATCCAGCGCCCTTGCGGCCCGCATAAAGCCCTCAAAACCTCTTAGTGCCAGATTAGATTGATTGTTCTCATCAAGCCCGAATAAGCCGCTTTTTAGCTTCTTGGTAATAAGTCGCTCCAAATCGGTGAGCGTCGGGTAGCACTGCGCCAATGCACTCCATTCACGTTTATTATAAAGATCCTGACATTCCGATTCTGGCGCATTACGTTTTACCCAGCTGGCCGGCTTTTCCTGATACATGCGCTTAAGCGCATAGCAATCCATTACCAGCTGGCGTAACACAGCTGCCTGCTGCTCACCGAGCTTGCGATTCGTGCTCATGATATCGATGATATGATTCGCCGATTTACGCAGACCGCCGTAATGAGGATCAGGGTTTACCACGAACGGGTTATAGCCATAACGGGTCGACTCACTGAAAAGGACTTCGCTGGCGCCAGGAATTTCGATATCACCATGGTAATCAAAGATAGAAATTCGCGTTTGCGGATCAGAAGCAAACGCCTCAGCGAACCGACGAATCTGGTAAGTTTTGCCAGAGCCTGATGTACCGGTAATACCTACATGGCCATTTGCGAGCTGCCCCAGGTTCCAGATAAATGGCTCCTTGACACCTTTTCTAAGTTGAAAATCATTAAATCCTACGGTGAATTGAGTTGCCATGCTTTCTCCTTAATGAATGAGTTATGCTGCTTCGCGCATGGCGGTCAATGCCGCCAGAAGTAGCCTTTTCTTCTGACCTTCAAGGGTCAGTGATTTGGAAACAGTGAAGGTTTCGGTGTCGTCGCTATAACTGCTACGCAGTTCTTCCTCAATCTGATACTCAACATCGACGATGGCGCCATTGATAGAGCACTCAGTATTAGCGGCCGTGATGCCGGCAAGCAGAAGGTTGGCCAGAGGAAGTTCTGACGAAGCGATGATTTTTTCCGTTTTGTACCCTTCCAGAGATACAGGAGGATCTATTTCGATAAACTGGTTAATTCTGGGGCTAAGTTTTGTATGCTTTTCATTATCCGGGATATAAAAAGCTGCCATCTCGATTAATGAATCTTTGAAGATAAGGTAGCCTTCACCTGAATTTAATCTCTTAACATCTGTAATGCTGATGCGATTTCGTGACTCAACACGTAAATCCTTCCTCGCTGACCAGGTACCGACAGTACCTGACTGATAATCAAACCCAGAAAGAGTTGAGAAATATCCCTCTCCAGAGACCTTTTGAATCAACGAGAAGGTATCGTCACCATCTTCCAGAGCCAGGCAATATTTGAACTTCGTATTAGCCAGCAACGAAGCTGTTTCTTCACCTGCGGAACCCCTTTTCAGACCCTGGATGTCCTGAACGGCCGCAACCATCATGAAGCCCAGCGATCGCGCCTGGGCGTACATGACTGCCAGACCGGAAGCATAATAATAAGCAAGTTCGTCAGTAATAATAATCGACGGTACTGGCGAAGACGTTGGCCTGGCCTGAAGAATCTCGGCCTTAGTGCCCTCATACTTTGTACCGAGATTTTCGGCCATCATTAACCGTATACAGCTGAGCACGAGCTTCCCGAGAGCTTCAGCTTCCTGGGAGGATTTTTCCAGAGAGGGTATTGAGATAACCAGCACTCGGTTATTAAGTAATACATCGCTAAGATCAATATCAGGATGCTTAACGTTGTAGACGAAGCCGTAGGACTCGATCATCATCTGCAGAGTACGCTGGAACTGAGAGGTAAGGTAACCATGTTGGGTTCTAACTTCTGAATTCCATTTTTGTGGCTCATCAATGAGGCTAAAATCAAACGACAGACCGGTTTTCAGGTAGTTAGCAATAGGGGAGTATGCTGCATAAGGCAAAAGCCCGGCTTCCCCTTCCTTGTAGAGCTCCAGCAAATTTTCAAGGCCAAGATATTTCTGAATGGCATGGATACCGGAGGTTAGGTCTCCGCGCAAATGTTTATAACGCAGACATCTGATGATGGCATCTACCAGGTTAACAGCTTTCTCCTGCCACTGAGCCCCACTGCCGTCTGCTTTTGGAAGCAGGGAGGTCATTAGCTGAACCTGGAAATCTGCGGTCCCGGAGAAAAATGGATTAAGTGAGTTCGATCGGGCGCCGTTCTGAGGGTTAAAGTAGGATTCGCCAATGCGGCGATATTTTTCTTCTTCCAGAAGATCGAGATAAGGGTCACGTCCTGCAGTTAACAGATTGAGATGCAGGAAGTCGTCATCTCGCCCCATACGCCGGCACAAAGACCAGATAGTAAAAGGTAAACTGATGTCTGCTTTGCCATCCGCATACACTGCTCCTGAACCCCAGCACAGTGAGTTGTAGACCATGCCATAAAGTGATTCAGATTTACCCGAGCCTGTTGTACCTGCCAGAAATACGTGGGTCCGGCAGTCACTATTAGTAGACCAGATCTCCGATCCCATAAGGTATTTTTTGTTTGTACGTAAGACTCCCCAGTAAAGTATACCCCCTGCGGTTGCATACTTAATCCTTTCCCGTGTTCCCCGGAATATCCATGTCTTCCATTCTGTCCTGATCGTGTAATACTCAGAAATGTCGTATCCACCCACATCTTTAGGAATACGCATTGGAGCCCGTGTTTTTCTGTCCAGTAAAATGGCCCAGAAGATGAGCGACGTAATTAGCGAAACTGGCCAGATCGCGACCAAAAGAATCTGCAAGGCAACTCTGCCTATCAGCAGCAGGCGGACATTATTGAGGTCGAGAAGCCATTCGTAGACTTTTTCCTCAAATGAGCGTGTGTCTCTCCGTAATTTGCTGGAGTCAATTTCATGTTGGCTCATAAATTATCCTCTAGAATTAGGGTGATTCCACACTCCTTACGGAAGGCATCAATGAGTAACTGCCGAAGATAGGGTGCATGTTTAATTGAACGGCAGACTTCCTCAGCCCTGACAGCTGCTTGTTTCTTCTGCTCAATCGTTTCGATTTTGTAGTTACGTGTGACGTACTGCAGTAAAAGAGAACTCAATGGCACAGCAGAAACCAAAGCATTCTCCCAGGCCGTCAATCCGTTCGTTCGAATGTAATCATCTGGATCCATTCCCTCGGGCATAAACAGGAAGTAGACGTCATGGCGATCTGATATGACATTCAATAAACGAGGCAGAAGTTGACGTATACCTGCGCGACCTCCTTTATCAGAATCCATGCAGAAAAAGAGCCTGGTGGCCATCTTACAGATGATCATCAGCTGCTCGACTGTTATCGCTGTTCCCATTCCGGCCACAGCACGAGATTCGCCCTCCTGGTGCAGGGCGATTACATCAAAATAGCCTTCGACAATTACGGCAGTGCCCGTTTTGCGAATTGAGGCAGACGCTTTATTCAGGCCATAAAGTAGCCGTGACTTATTGAAAAATGGGGTCTGTGGCGGATTAAGATACTTCGGGGATGAGTCCCAGGAGTGGATTTTTCGACCGGAAAATCCAGTCAGCCGTCCGCTTACAGAATACACGGGAATGGTGATTCGTTGGCGCAAACGTTCATACATACTTCCATCGCCTGATATTGCCGTGATACCCGTACCCAGAAGATCCTCTTGGGTAAACCGTTTCAACATAGAGGGTGCAATCCCACTTGCCACAACACCCAATCCCCACTCCAGGCAGGATTTGTCTGTTATACCGCGGGATTTCAAATAGTCGGCAGCCGGTGGATTGCGACGCAATCCACCGGTGTAAAGGTTTTGTGCTGCATACAAAACCTTAAACAAAGACTTATCAGTTATTTCCGAACTCTGTTCTGTATCTGGAATACTCATTCCAATCCGTGCTGCGAGTTTGCGGACCGCACCCGGGAAGTGATCATGTTCGGTCTTTCTTAACCAATCAAATACATCACCTGATTCACCGCATCCCCAGCACCGGAAGCGTGATTTCGAATCATCCACAACGAAGGATGGGTTCTTGTCATCATGAAAGGGACAAAGTCCCTTATGGACTTTCCCCTTTTTAAGAAGCTTAATTTTCTCTCCAATGATCTCGGAAAGTTGAATATTGTCTTTTATCCCATTAAGGATAGAGACCGGGATATTCATTGCGCGGCCTCATCTAACCAATGAGTAACAGACTCAGCACTTTTTCTCTTCGTGAGGTCAAATGATGCACCATCGGCTCTTACAAGCGCTGGTGTCCCGATAAAATTGTAGGCGTGGAAAGTATCAATGTTATTTTTAAGGGCGATCGGTCCTGCCTCACAATCTGCAGCTGGCGTGTTTGGGTCCCGCATTATTTTTTGCCATACCGCTGAACGAGCTTCAGGCGCTTCACATAAAACCGTTTTGGTCAGACGTGAGGAAGCTTCAATCGTGGCAGCTGTACCAATAACCGAAACCGGAAACACCTGGATTTGATAATCAGCTGAAAGTTTTTCTAAAAGAGGTTCAAGATCCTGGCATCGAGGGCACAGCGGGTCAGAAAACACATACAAAGTACCTTTATCCGTGTGCTTTACCGGGCCACCAAGCGTGAATGAGTAATCTCCGGCATTAACACCTCTTTGAAGGAGCGCAGCCAGTTCAGGGTTAGGCCGGGTCAATTGCTCATTACGTGCACGTAATTGCTGCTCTGGGCTTATATTTCCCACCGGAGAAGTAATCTGGTTTTGAGTAGTCTGGACGTCACCAGTTGATTCAGATGAAACCGTTTTATCTGGAAAAACGGTTTCATCTATCTTTTTATGCCCCTCGCTACCAGTTGCGGTATTGAATAGCATCATCGCCGTTAAGAGGACAATTATAGAGTTTGTTATTGTTAAGAGTACCGCCAATCCATTTTTCGAGGCAAATCCTTTTTTACAACCTCTTCGTTTTAATTCTAAAAGATAGCTTAATTTTCTTTCGTTTACGTCATAGCTATCTTTAAGATGAATATGTACCGAACTGTTTCCTACGAAACCAATAACCAACTGACTTTCTGATATATCACCAATATATTCCTTGATATAAATAACACCTAACTCAGAAGGATCTATGCACCAGCGATTACCCCCATCGCAAAGGTGTACTACATCTTCGTTTTTTTGCTCGAACGATGTATTGCCTATGACAATATTCTTTTTAGAGAAAAGAATATTCATGGCTTCTGTAAATTTAGACATTATTTGCTTCCTCAGAGGAATTATTTTCAACTTGTACAGCCGGTTTTGGCAGTACACCTTCTTTAATGAGAACTAAGCGCAAAGCGTGAATACATTCATCAACAGGCGGGTCTACCAGACTCAACCCTTGTTTCCATGCAAGGTGCTCAGTGCGATAAGTTTGAATTTGTATCAGGCTTTCTATGCAGGGAACCCTTCGGCCAGTGGCATTGAGTACATACCACAGGCCTCTGTCGATACCTTTTAGCCACCGAAAGTTAGAGCTCACAAGCTTGCCTCGCTCCATTGCTTTTAAATGGAGCATATGAAGAAAGGTTGAGCTGTACTGAAAATATTGAATCAGTTCCTTAGCTTCAGGAACATTCATATAGCTTTTAATCTCCGAATTTATAACAGAGAATTCGGGATAGCCTGGCATACCATTCCATTTCCCTGAATGACAAGAACGATTAAGCCTGTCCAGCATATCCTGAGCTTTCCAGTTATTTTCGAAAGTATCAAAGACACGGCTTGCAAAAATAGCGAACAGGGCTTGTTCATAAATATTTAGGTCAGCAAGCGTTTGAATCTTACTACCAAGTTGATTTAGTAGCACTGAACGAGTTTTCTCGACATCAAGCTCATTGTTGCTGATGAGTTTATTACGTCTTGCATATTCTGCTGGATGTTCTCGACTTTGATGCCCTGGAATATCTTCATTCATCAGATCACCATAGTATCCAATTGGAATGACAGCAGGGCAGTGCACCGACATTATTTCCGGCAATGTATTAACTGTGACCGCCCTGCGGATTTTCTCCGAACGATGACGTATTGTTGTTCTTATGGTATAGACGGTTACCATAACCGGTAGCCAACCACAGATAACGCCTGCCTGTGTCATCCTCCAGAATACATCCACGAACGAAACAACCGACGGCCTAGCCGCCTGAACGGCAATTTCTGCCCTCAGTTCCTGCACCCAAGGCAGAAATGGCCAGTCAACAATTGCAAGCTGCTTCCAGGCAAAAAACAATCCCCAGTAGCTAAACTTGGTGTGATTCATATTCCAAATGATCACCGGCAGACAGAAAATTATGAAAATCATAATGAACACGACCCACATGCTATCATCGGAGCTATTTCCCTGACCATCACTAGCCATAAAACACCCACTTTCAAAAATTACACATAATGCGTATTATACGGAACTAACCTTACAGTACAACCAAGGATAAATGATGGGAAAGTTGGTAGTCTGGATTGCTGAAAAGCCTAAGGTTGCAGCGGCCTTTGCCGAAGCTATGGGTTTTTCTGGCAATAAAAGCCATGCAGAAGGTGCATACATTTCTGCAGACGGTAATATCAAATTCACCTGGGCCTTCGGTCATTTGCTTCGGGATTTTCAACCTGAAGAGTATTCCGAGCAGTTCAAAACCTGGGATCTAAAAACATTACCTATCGTGCCGGAGAAATGGCGCAAAGCTGTTACGAATTTCGAAGCCGCCAAAAGTCAGTTCTTCAAAGTCAAAAAGCTGATCGAGCAGGCTGATGAAATCGTCCTGGCCACTGACTTTGATCGCGAAGGGGAGGTGATTGGTCGCGAACTGCTGGTTTATTGCAACTATACAAAACCGGTTCACAGGGTCAACATCACCGCAATGGACAAAGCCTCCCTCAAAAAAACCGTGAATTCTACCTTTGACGGTGCCACTGGTATGCCTTTGTATTATGCAGGCCTGGCGCGGGCACAAGTAGACTGGTTATACGGGATGAACTTAACCCGTATGGCTACAATTCTGGGCAAGCAGCAGGGAATGAATGCTGTCCTGTCGGCAGGAAGGGTGCAAAGCGCAGCGCTTAACATCATTGGTGTACGGGAAGAGGAAATAGCTAATTTTGTCAGTAAAGACCACTACCGTCTAAAAGCCACTTTTACTACTGCGGAAACTTCATTTAGCGGTCAGTGGCTGGTACCAGGAGATCTGCTTAATTCCGAAAAATTACTTCTCGATATTGAGCCTGCGAAAGCAAGAGAGAAAAACCTTAAGGGCGCATCAGGGACAGTTGTTCGTTGTTCCGCCAACAATGCCAGCGAGAAGCCTTTCCTTCCATACAGCCTTTCAGAAGCGCAAATTGAATGCGCTAACAAATTCGGATTCTCTCCTGATAAGACGTTGAGCTTACTTCAGGATCTGTACGATAAACACCACCTGGTTAGTTACCCCCGAACGTCATGCCGTTATTTTCCGACCGGCGAACTGGAAGACCTGCAGGCGACGCTTGATTCGCTTAAGGCGATGGACCCATCAATTTCCGAAGCCATTGATGGTCTCGACACTTCTTTGCGCTCAGATGCCTGGGATGATAGCAAGGTAGGTGCCCACTATGGTCTGAAACCAACCAGTCATCGGGGTGATTTAACGCAACTCACAGCCGACGAGCTGAAGGCTTATACCCTCGTTCGCGACTCATTTATCATCCAGTTCATGCCACCGGCTGAATACCGGAAAGTCTCTCTGGAAATTCATTCTTCCGAAGGCAGCGACATCTTTATGGCCAAGGGGTCAACTTTGACAAACCCTGGGTGGCTCGAGTACCTGCGTCCAGCGAAAGACGAAGATGCTGGCGAAAACGAAGAGTCGCAAGAAATTCCTGAGCTTCCAGCCGGAACTGAAGTCATCTTTGATTCTCTTTCGATTCTGGAGCAAAAAACGAAGCCACCGCGGTATTACACTGACGCCACGCTTATCGCGATTATGACGAACTGTTCGTCTCTTGTTAAAGATATCGATATGAAGCGGGTGCTTAAAAATACCTGTGGGATCGGTACGGATGCCACCCGGGCAGCGATTATTAAAACGTTGTTTGACCGCAACTACGTAGTCAAAAAGGGCAAACAAATTCGGATTACGGAGTTAGGAAAGGCTGTTCTCACTATTCTTCCTGCAGCTGTAAAAAGCGTGGAGAACACGGCGTATATGGAACAGCAGCTGGAAGCTATTGCGGACAGAAAATTATCACTTGATAGTTTCCGATCTGAAATGGTGGAAAAATTGCGGGAAATTTTTACTGGGGATCTGGCCACTATTAATCTGGATAAGGTTATTCCCAAATGCCCGGATTGCGGGAAAAATCTTCGCCGTATCAAAAAGAAAGATGGTGATTTCTTCTGGGGTTGTACCGGTTACCCCGAATGTAAGAAATCTTTTAATGACGTAAAGGGGAAACCAGAGCTGGTGAAGAGTGACAAAAAGGCACCGGCAAAGCGAAAAGGGCCAAAAAAATGACCGATTTTGGAACAACTATCCAGGTGTTTTTGTTAAAAACCGATACCAGCCCGGAACCGCTGCCATTCATTTGCTCGCCAAGCGGTTGGGTTGGCACGTCCCCCGTTGTTTTACCTGTAGTAGAAGAAACGGTTCATAAATTCTTTGCCAGCAAAGGAGTGAGCTGCGCCGATACGGTTGCTGAAGATACGCTTCTCGTACATCTTCGACGTGATTTTTCAACACGTGAGATACGCGCATTTGTTGCTCAGTACTACAAACTGGATAAGCGATTCCTTCTTTTTATCTGCGACAGCATTCAGCGTTCTGACATGCTGATCAACACAATCAGGAAGGTTTATGGCGCCGAAAATATTAGTTTGCCGGTCGTAGATTCTTAAAACTAAGCGGGTAAGTATTTGAAAGTAAGTGAGTAGCAAAAAAAGTTGTGAAGTAAGACAAAATTTGAGTGTAGTTAGCCTTGCGGTGTGTGTAGTTAGTGTGTAGCATGTAAAACATCAACTACACACTAACTACACTGACAAGAAGACCTCCGCCAAGAACTCTTCTCGTCAAATTTCACTGAAGGAGATTTCAATGAAACTGTCTCAGATTGTAGCACTTTCCCGCGACAATAAAAGCCGTTCCTGGTGCCCGGTGATGACTAACGCACAGCTCACTCAGTTTTTCGGTGCTAAGCCCTCACGTGACCTTGTTCTTCAGCGTATGAATGCACGACGCTCACGCAACATGGCCACCGCTGGCTAACCCCTCACCCAAAATTTCGTATACGAAAATTTTTAGTATGTCGCCAGTTAACACTGGCGGCATACAGCTAAGTTTAATAAGGATTCAACGTAATGATTTCAGCACAGGAACAGGCTCTTCGTAACCTTAAGCTTTCCAACGGTATGACGTGGAAAGCTCTGGCAAAAGCTCTTGGGATCACTGAACGCTCAATCCTGAGCTATGTAGCGGCGCCAGGTACTAAGGGGTACCGTGAAATGCCAGCTGAGGTCTGGCACAAGCTTGAAAACATTTCTGGCCATGAGCTGGACCGCAATAACGCTGGTCTCTATTTCCCGAAGAAAAAAGTCATATCGATCAGCTCGCAGAAAGGTGGTGTCGGTAAAACCTCGCTTGTCGCAATCATTGCGTCAATTTTCGCCAATATGGGCTACAGGATTCTGGTTATCGACATGGACCCTCAGGGTAACCTGACAGAGCAATATTACCGTGAAGACCAGGATTTCCCTTCTGAAATTCTCGCGGACCCGGACGGGGACGAATTTTCACCGGGCCCTGCTCACGTCTGGAATATGTTCCAGAGCAATGTTCCAGTTAACCCCTTACAGATTAGCGACAACCTTTATCTGGTAGGTTCAAGCCTCGATCTTGCAGACATTCAGCTTGGTGACCCGGAATCAGTCATCAGCAACTTCAACGAAAGCATTAATAAGCTCCAGGAAGATTTTGACCTGGTAATTCTTGATACATTACCGAGCTTTGGTAATGCTCTGGCAGCGGCACACCGTTCTGCTGACTGGCTGGTTATCCCGACCGAACTCGCCAGATTTTCAAAGAAAGGTATTACCTATCAGCTGCGCACGGCCATGAATACGAAAAATGTATTCAATACCGATCTGACGCTACTGGGTATCGTTGTCAACAAAATCACCTATACCAGCAGGAAAGATAACGAACTGCTGCGTATTCAGGAGAACTACCGCGAATTACTGGAAGAACAGTATGGCGATCTGATGCTTTCTCCGGCTCTTAAACTGGCAACCAGTATTGTTGAGTCACAGGCTATCGGTGTTCCGCTGATCGAGTACGCTCCTAAGTCTGAGACGACTTTGCAGTTTACCCAGCTGTCTCAGGAATTACTGCGCCGTATTAAGGTTGAAGAGGAAGGAATCCATGGCTAAAAACTTCAAAGATTCCATCGGGGGTGGAAAAAAGGATGCACTGATCTCTCAGCTCATCCGCGGTACAACGCAGAAGGAAGAAGAGTTCACTCTGGACTGGCTACCCCATGAAAAAGTCTACAGTGTTGCCCAGGCTCGAAAAAAATTCATAAACATTGAGAACCTGGCTTCTTCAATGAAAGGTCGCCAGCAAATTCAGGCCATAACCGTTTATCCAGCTGATGCAGACGGTCGGCATCAGATCAAAACCGGCGAAAGGCGTTGGCGAGCAGCGGTTTTAAATAACGAACCAGTCCTGGCAGTTATCCTTAATCGCCAGAAAAAAGTGGTTCCACAAGAAACAGCTATTGATGCAAAACTGGCACCTGAACAGCTAAAAGTTAGATTTGAACAGATCAAAGAGAATGATCAACGCGAACCTCTTACACCGATGGAAATGGCGGAAGAACTCGGTAATATGCGCGATCTGTTTAATCTCAAACCGGGCCAAATAGCAGAGGGCATTGGACGACCAGCTGCATATGTCTCAAAACACCTTAAACTTCTGGAAATGCCTGAAGAAGTTCGAAACCTGATGGAAGATGGCATCGTCACTTACATCGAGACCCTGAACATCATTACCAGTGTTTTTGCCGTATCGAGAGAGTCCGGACTCGAACTGGTAGATGAAGCTCGTAGTAAAGGAGAGCTAAGTCGTACTGAGGCCCAGGAATTCCTTAAAGCTCTTAAAGGTAAGGCGGTTATCCAGCAGCCTGCAAACAACGGCAAGCAGCAACCTGACAATAGCGGCACGCAGCAGCCTGACAATAACGGCACGCAGCAGCCTGACAATAGCGGCACGCAGCAACCTGACAATAGCGGCACGCAGCAACCTGACAATAGCGGCACGCAGCAACCTGACAATAGCGGCACGCAGCAACCTGACAATAGCGACACCCAGCAGCCTGACAATAGCGGCACCCAGCAGCCTGACATTAGCGGCACACAGCAGGCCGGGAACAACGGCACTCAGCAGCCTAGCGATGGCGGGGCGCATAACCCAGGCCATATCCCTACCTCGTTGCAAGAGAACGCTGGAGGTCAGGAACTCGTAAAAGACGCAAAACGTAAAGTTACGTTTTACGTAAAAATTGATGACGATGTTTTCGAACTCATTGATAAACCGAGTATTATCGAGAATGGTGAAGTCCATGTTTTCTGCCGCGAACGCGAAGGGATGCCAGAAATGCAGGTACCAATCAGTGACTGCTCCCTGCATCATGCCTCGTTGACTAAATAACTGCTAACCCTCATCATTCCAGTTAATACGTACCAACTGGAATAGAGAGGGTTATATGACCAAAAAAGTTGAGGAGCCAACAAATGATAATCGGGAACGAAAGTCACACGACCACAGCAGCGAGAATTCTGTCTCCGGAGACAATCATACAACTTCAGAGAGATCGCTCCTTAATGAGTCAGGGGTGGAAAATTCTGGCTCGTTGGGCAGTGAACCAGCCAACGGACCTGAAAACGCTGGAAGCGAAAGGTTTCCTGGTTCTTTACTCGACACTGCTCAACCAACAGGACCAGGAGATCAACGCCCTGGCAGAGGACCTGAATCAGGGGATGAGCGAACAGGAGCAGCTGGAGCTTCAGGGAGTCAATACCAACCTGATAATTTCAGATTAAGCAGCGTTAAAGATATTGGCGCCGGCGGTGCCAGGACAAAGTACAGGGATAATATTGCGGCGCTTGAACTTCTGCACAAACTGGAAGCAGAAAAGCGCCAGGCAACTCCGACCGAACAAAGCATTCTGGCCCGTTATGTAGGCTGGGGTGGCATTCCTCAGGCCTTCGACGAAACGAACTCGGACTGGGAGAGTGAATACAACAGGTTATTAGAGCTTCTTCCTTCCACCGATTATGAAGCGGCACGTGCTTCAACACTCAATGCCCACTACACCGCTCCTGAGGTGATTGATGGCATTTATGATGCCCTTGGTCGTCTTGGCGTAGGCGATGGTGTTCGCATTCTCGAACCTGCAGCCGGGATAGGCCACTTTGCAGGTAAACTTCCGTTCAAAGCCGATATGACTCTGAACGAACTTGATTCAATATCATCGAGAATATCTCGCCAACTTTATCCTAAATTTACCACGATTAAGCAAGGATTTGAGGATTTCCGATCCCCTGAAGGATATTTTGATATTGCTGTTGGCAACCCGCCTTTTGGTGATTTCAGGGTAAACGATTCACGAAACCCTGCAATAAGCCGCTTTTCAATTCACAACTTTTTCATGGCCAAGAGCCTGGAATCTCTCCGGGAGGGCGGTATTTCGGCAATGGTGGTAAGCCGATTCTTTATGGACTCAAAGAAAAGTGACCATCGGGAATACCTTGCCGACCGTGCTCATTTCCTTGGGGCCATTCGCTTACCAAATAACGCTTTCCGCCAGAATGCGCTTACGGAAGTTACAACTGATATTGTCTTCCTGCAGAAGGCCAGGCCCGGCGAAATACCAGACCGAAGTTGGGTGGATACTGGATTTATGCGTTGCCCCAAAACCGGTGAGTCATTCGAAGTCAACTCCTGGTATGTGAACCACCCCGAGCAGATTATCGGCAATATGCAGCTCGAATCGAACGCATTTGGTCATTCACCTCAATGCGTAGCTGAGTCGGGACTTGATCTCAGAGCCGAGATCAACAACCGTTTTTCAGTCCTGCCGCGCAACTGTTTTACATCAAAAACAACCGTTGCGGACGATGAATTTGCTGACGCTCGCCCGGAGGTGGACTTCACGGATACTGGTATCAAAGTTGATAGTTTTTTTGTTACTCCTGACGATAAGATCGGTATTCGAAAACCCGACATGCTGGGCAAGGGTGACTACGAATATTATGTTCCTCGCTCCACTGCAGAAAACGATCGCATTCGTAGCGCAATAAAAATTCGCGATACCCTCATGCGACTCATTCAACTTGAAACCCAGGAGACAACGTCCCAGGCAGAAATGGACGCAGTGCGCCGTGAACTGAATAAGCTATATGACCGGCACGTTAAGAATTATGACTTTATTTCAAGCCGTTCGAATAAGGGAGTCCTGAAAACTGACCCCGCATATCCCTTACTTCAGTCGCTAGAAGTAGAATACGATAAGGGCGTCACCAAAGTGATGGCTGATAAAGAAGGGACTGTCCCTCGTAAGCCTTCTGCCAGAAAAGCAGCCATATTCACTAAACGCGTTAACAAGCCAAACACACTTGAGCGTTCGGCCGAAACGGTAAAAGACGCGCTTGTAATCTGCCTGAACGAAAGTGGCCGCGTTGATATCGATCGTATCTCAGACCTTGCCTCAGTCGAGCCTAAGGTCGCTCTGAGGGATTTATCTGGGTTGGTTTACAGAAACCCATTAACCCTTGAATACGAGACTGCAGAGACATTCCTTTCCGGTAACGTTAAGCTCAAACTGGAAAGAACCAGGGGGATTATCGAAGGTATCCCCGCGTTAACAGAACAGACTCGTGACGCGTTCCTGCGTCAGAGATTCAAGCCAGAGGCAGCTGAAAAATTTCTCTCGGTTGACACAGACTTTTTGCTCAGCGAGCTGCAGGTAAGTGCTGAAGCTCTCCAGTCCAGCTTACCAGCTGATATTGATGCCATCGACATATCTGTTCAACTGGTTAGCACCTGGCTACCACAAAAGGATATTCAGGCATTTATCGTTGGCCACCTTGGGATCGCCGATAAAGAGTGCAGCGCTCTTTATGTCCCTCCAGCTGGCAAATGGATAACGAAATTTAAAGGGGGCAATAAAGATCTACTCGAAAATACCTGGGGCACCCAAAGAATGGATGCCCTTGAGATTCTAGACCGACTCTTTAATAACACCCCGGTGCAAGTCAAAGACGTTGCTGGTTTCAATGACGACGGCTCTCCTATTTACAAGGTGAATCAGGAAGAAACACTTGCTGCTCAAGGAAAGGCCGAGCAAATTGCAAACGAGTTCACTGACTGGATATGGACCGACCCGGAACGAAGAGAGAGGCTGGCAAGGCGATATAACGACAGGTTCAACACCCATGTACCAGGAACCTACGATGGCTCCCATCTTACTCTTCCTCAGGCAAGTGGAGATATAAAGCTTCGTGGTACCCAAAAAAATGCAATCTGGCGAGGCATCCAGGAGGGATGTGGCCTGGGAGATCATGTCGTTGGTGCCGGTAAAACCTTAACTGCTATAGCGACGATCATGGAACAACGGCGTATGGGTTTGGTCAACAAACCTCTCGTTATCGTTCCAAATCATTTACTGGGCCAGTGGAAGGACGAGTTCTATAAGCTGTACCCGGGCGCCAACGTTCTCGTTGCAGAGCAGTCCGATTTTGAAAAGGACAACCGTAAACGGCTTTTCGCGACGATAGCCACCGGTGATTTCGATGCTGTTATTCTCGGTCACTCTTCCTTTAAGTTCTTATCTCTGTCCCCGGAAGATGAATCTGCATTCCTTAAAGAGCAGGTTGATGATATCAGCCAGTCGCTAAGGGACTTCAAACAGTCGCTTGGTTCAAGGGATCCGTCTGTCAAACAGATGGAAAAGCAGAAAAAGCGGCTTGAAGAGAAAATCAAAAAAATCTCTGACACCGGTAAGAAGGACGATCTACTTACCTTCGATCAGCTGGGTGTTGATGCGCTTTTTGTCGATGAAGCCGATGAATTTAAAAATCTGGCCATCGTTACATCACAGACGCGTATTGCAGGGCTGGGTAACCTGCAGGGCTCTGAAAAAGCCATGGACCTGTTCCTTAAGTGTCGCTGGATCCAGAAAAAACGCGATGGGAAAGGTGTGTATTTTTACACCGGCACACCTATCAGCAATTCTCTTGCTGAGCTTTATACCCTGCAACGTTACATGCAGTACGATGAACTTAAGAGCAAGAATATCGCAGCGTTCGACAGCTGGTCCTCAACATTTGGACAGGTAGTAACAGGCTGGGAGCTGGATGCAACAGGCGTGAATTATCGCCTTAATGCCCGATTTGCCAAGTTCACTAACGTTCCTGAATTAATGCGCATGTACCGCTCATTCGCAGATGTAGTAACCCATACTGATTTAGCTAATCAGGCGCTGGCAGACGGTACTGGACGTCTGGTACCGAAGTTAAAGGGCGGCAAACCTACATCAGTGATTGTTCCGCGCTCACATCTCCAGGCTCAGTTTATGGGGGAAATGGAGACCGTAATTGATGCCACTACAGGACGTCCCGCACTGGACAACCTTGGCCGTGAAATCAAAGACTGGAATCCGGGCTCGATTATTTACCGCATGGAGAACATGCCTAAAGATCCCCGTATCGATAACGCCCTGAAGGTTACTCATGATGCCAGAATCGCAGCACTCGACTTCCGCCTGGTAGACCCACACGCCCCTGACGACGAGGGAAGTAAGGTAAACGAAGCTGTCCGTCGTATTCACAAAATATGGGAAGAGAACACCTACCGTAAAGGAACCCAGCTGGTTTTCTGCGATTTGTCTACGCCGAAAGGTAAGTTCACCGCCAGGCCAAACAATGATGCCGAAACAGAAGTGGCCGCACCGGAAGACAGCTTCTCGATGGACGAAATTCTGGGCGAGAGTATCGATCCGGATAAATTCTCTGTTTATGCCGACATGCGTCAGAAGCTTATCGATCTCGGCATTCCCGCCAATGAAATTAAATTTATTCACGATGCGACTAACGACCAGAAGCGGCAGGAGTTGTTCCGTTCGGTTAACAACGGCGACGTGCGTATTCTCATTGGGTCAACATCCAAAATGGGGGCAGGGACCAACGTACAACGTCGTTTAGTTGCCTTGCATGACCTGGATTGCCCGTGGCGCCCGAGAGATTTAGAGCAGCGCCATGGCCGCGGCATTCGTCAGGGAAATATGTTCTTTGAGCAGGATAAAGAGAACTTTGAGCTTGAGATTTGTTGCTACGCAACAGAGCGAACCTACGACGCAAGAATGTGGCAAACGATCGAGGTTAAAGCGCGGGGCATCGAACAATTCCGCAACGGCTCACTGACTGATCGCATTATTGAGGATATTGCCGGCGACGCGGCTAATGCAGCTGAAATGAAAGCCAGTGCCACCGGTAATCAGCTCATCTTCCAGCAGGTGAAAATTGACGCTGACAAACGAAAACAAGAGACAATGTACCGGAACTGGCAGCGTAGCCGTCATTCACTTGAAGCCAGCGTTACTCGTCTTCCTCAGCAGATAAGTGAGCTGGAAGATTTACTGGAACCAATCCGCAACGACCTTCAGTACATTGATCAGCATAAAGGAATAACGGGGCTTGATACAGGCGTTACCAAGTTCCACTGGCGAAAAGCAGACGACGTAAAGCTACCAGAAAATGCGGTTGAGCTCCTCGAAACCTACCTGAAAGATAAAATGCGCAAATCGGTCGACAACATGGCGCTTGATGTTCGTGACCCGGTTTTCGTAGGCCTTTATCGCGGCCTGAAGTTGAGCGTCAAAGCCGGTTCAAACGCAAAGGGTCTTTATACGCACTTCGTTATTGAGCGTGCTGACGGCCAAAAACTCAGCATCGACGGGATGGAGATTCGCTACAGTGCCGGCGACTCGTTCAGTCCTACCGGACTCTTTGTACGACTCGATAATCTTCTGAACGACTCATTTAATTCTGAATCCCGGTGTGTCGCGAATATCGAGCGCCTCAAAAAGGATCTGGATGTCGCTAAGGAGGCTATCAGTGGTGACTATCCGCAGAAAGCCTATCTGGATGCGCTTCGCCAGGACTCCATCGAGGTAATGGCGGAACTCAAACGTATGCAGGATGATGAAGAGTATATTTCGACCTGGCAACCGTCCAGCGCAGCTTTTGAGAGTAAACCAGTAGCGGCCGCCCCGACCAAGGAGCCCGCAGAAGGAGAGTTAATAGAACTGGATTTCCAACCTCCTGAAGAGACCGACGATCACACCAATACGGAAAATAATCCTGACAGCACACCAGAGTCTCAACCGACTGACGTCGAAACCGTTAAACTGGAGATGGATTTTAAAACGGCTGCACCTGACACCCCGGTAGTAATGTCATCTCACACCACCAGGACCGCTGACTCTGAAACTGCAAATACCCTGGCGGCTGCCGAAACATTAAACCCTGCAGAAGAAAGCAAGGACACGTATCTGACTATTCCGTTTAAATATGGGTCAGTCATTTACAATACAGACCTGAACCGCCTGCAGGTTAAATTCAGTAACCGCCCTGAAAAAGGAAGTGATGAATACAGGGTAATGAAGCTTCTCAGTGAGCAGGGGCGTTTTTCTTTCGCCCCATCCCAGGACAGACGATGGGTACGCCGTCTTACTGATAAATCAGCGATCGCAGCTGCCGGGATACTCCAGGTTGAACTACCTTTGCCATCTGTTGTTAGTCTGGTCGCTACAGAAAGCGTTCCGCCGGCGCCAGATACTTCCGCTAAGCTGCAAACAGATATGTTCACCGAAGTACAGTCGGCCGACTCCCAGAGAAAACTGACTGACGACGAAATTGCAGCGATGGAAATTACTGCGAATGAACTCTTTTCAAGACAGCAGGAAGGTAATTGTTCGGATCTGCATTTGTTTGATTCAGTCCGGCAACTGGCAGAAGCAGGGAGCATGGAAGGGAAATATTTGCTGTCATTCTGCTATTTCGACGGTATCGGTGTTCAAGCTGATCCGACAACTGCAATTGACCTGTTGCACGCAGCTGCTGAAGGTGGCCATGATGAGGCCCGCTATAAAGTTGGGGAGCTTTTTGAAACCGGCATGTATGGCCATACTGTGGACTTAAAGCAGGCCGCCCACTATTACTCCCTCTCGGACCCCGATTTTAGTAGCCTGGCACGTGAACGTGTTAACCGGCTTTTGTCAGAACAGAAGTTATCTGTGATGAGCGGCTTTAGCGAAATTCTGGCAGAAAACGAGAAGCAATCAGGTTCAGAAGAGAGGTTCTTCAGCAGAATGAACCTGCTATACGAGAAGGTGGCGGATGCTCAGGTCCAAAAAGAAAACGTGGCAAATGAACTGGAACATATGAAAGAAAATGCGCCAGTGTTCACAATAGCTGGCCAGGTTTACGATCCGGTTAATGCATCTATTTCAGATTTACATGCCATGAACAGCCATATCATGAGCACAATACGTGACGCTGTAACAATGCGTAAGGAACAAGGAAGGCCAATTGAACAGATTGCCGGCAGTTACCAGGGGATGCAAATTAGCGTGAGATCAGTCGAGAATGAAATGCGCTTTACACTCACGGGTAAACGTAACTGGTCTCCGGAGGAACTGGTCTATCGCAAAGGTGAGCGAGAGAAGTTTGTGTTACCTGAATTTATAGAACAAATTCAAAAATTCACAGTGTCTCTTAAAGATGAACTCCACAGATGTGAAGAAACTCTTGCTGACATCAATGAAAAGTGTAGGTCTGAAAAGGAGAAATTCGAGACACTTAGACGCAGGCAGATTGAATCAAAGAAGCAAGAACTGGCGACTCAACCACAAACGGAAATGAGTGGCATCCCAAAGGGAATTCGTAACAGATTACACTGATCATGACCAAGTACGGTACATCGACTTTTGAAAGAAAATGATGTGCCGTTTGACAATCTGAGCAAGTCACCGTGAAAAATAACGCCGCATGACGCGGCGTTTTCTCATTTTTGCAGTCGCTGCTTGGTCACCGTTATGCCCGGAGTACCGAAGTCTATACGTGATCTTGACCCTCCATCTCCGAACAGCTTTTGTATCTTAAGTTAACGATGTCCGCTGCCGCCGGTATTCCCTCGGGGAGTGATATCCCAGCGCGCTGTGCGGGTGGTTTTCATTGTAATGCGTGAACGCTACTGCAAGGTTTCGCAGTGCTGTTCTCACATCCGGTTTTGGCATGAACGCGATATAGTCTTCTTTCATCGTTTTCACGAACCGTTCGGCCATGCCATTACTCTGCGGGCTGCTCACCGCTGTTGTGCAGGGCTCCAGATTCAGCTCTCTCGCGAACCTCCGCGTTTCATACGCGGTATACGCTGAACCGTTATCCGTCAGCCACTGCACCGCTGTGTCGGGCAACCTGTCGCCGAAGCGCTTTTCCACCGACCTCAGCATCACATCCTGCACGGTCGAACTGTCATAGCCTCCCGTGCTTGCTGCCCAGTCTATGGCCTCACGGTCGCAGCAGTCCAGCGCGAACGTTACCCGCAGTTTTTCGCCGTTGTCGCAGCCGAACTCGAAGCCATCTGAACACCAGCGCATATCGCTTTCTGCCACCGCTATCTTGCCCTTATGTTCACGCTTCGGTCGCTCTGGTTTGTGATGCAACAACAACAGGTTATGCTCGCTCATTATCCTGTAAAGCCGTTTGGCATTCACAGGTGGCTGTCCCTCTGTGCGACGTTGCTTGCGCAGGATGCCCCACACGCGTCGATAACCATAACTCGGCATATCGCTGATAATGTTGAGGATAGCCGACAGTATTTCTGCGTCTGCTTCTTCATTACGCCGGTTACAGCGCCTGTCCTGCCAGTCGGCAGAACGGTTAATCCGCAGTGACAGTTGCGCACGCGACACGCCCATGGTCCGGCTGACCATGGCTATTCCCCGTCCTTTGGCAACAAGGGCGCGTGCGCTATCCATTTTCGCGACTGACCGTACTCCACGGCTTCTTTCAGGATCTCAACTTCCATCGTCTTCTTGCCCAGAAGGCGCTGAAGCTCCCGGACCTGCTTCAGAGCAGCAGTAAGCTCAGAAGCAGGAACGACGTCCTCTCCAGCCGCAACGGCGGTGAGGCTGCCTTCCTGATATTGCTTCTTCCACTTAAACAGCAGGCTGGGCTGGATACCATGCAGGCGGGCGACATGGGAGACATTCATACCCGGCTCCATCGTCTGCTGGATAATGGCGATCTTCTCCTGAGGAGTTTTACGTTTACGGACTTCTTGCCCTAACAGGATCCCGGTCATCTCAAAATTGGCGTTAGTGTTAGACATATATTCAAGCCTATCTCTTATCTGGAGATACAGCTACTGTCCGGTGTTTCAGGGGGCTACATCAATACGCGAGTGTTCTCGCTGTATATGCTGACCGGAACCGGGTCGTCATTCAGCTATGGCGCGCTGCCCGCCAGGAGGCTACTGAAAAGGTGACACAGGGAATTTCATAGTGGCGGGGGTACGCGGTGCGTTTTAGCACTCCATTCGTGACAGGGATTATTTGAAACAGTTAAATTTAATAAGGTACACTCGCTCCTGACGGAGAGAAACTCATTGAAAATTCCCATATCTTGTATGGTTGGCTTTTCAGATACCGACATCTAGAATGGGTTTCGCGAAGCGGGAAAAGGCAGACGTAAAAAAACCCGACTGGTGAAATCGGGTTTTAATACATTTCCGGTGCTGAGTTGGTGGCTCTGACCGGAGTAAGACTCTCAACAACCAACACATACATAATATGGTAGATACTTCCCTGTGTCAAAAGTCGCAGGGCTTGGTATACTGCCGCCTGTTGGCTCTGTTTTTGCCTTACTCCTGCAAACCGCTTTCAGCGGCATGAACGCTTTCAAGTCCTGGTCAGACAAACAGGTGGTGCTGTGTCTGATGCTCTGGCAGGAGTGAGACTCTCAACAACCAACATTGAGAAACCACAGCGACAGGCGCTGTATGAGTAAGCTGTGGCGTATCGCTCCATTTATGGAGAAACGGATGGGTGCTTTAATTGAAAAGGCAATCATCGTTCTGAAAGCGCTAATCGTCTTTCTGGAACTGATCCGCATGTTCTTCTGAGCGTGACGGAAACGTAACTAAGGGTGGGGGCAACCACTCCCCACCCTTTAAAATTTCAGAAGACTAAAAAACATATGTATATCAACACGTTATGTCAAAGCTAAGTTCAGATGTCCGGGGTAGGGCAAAGTTCAAATGTCCATAAACTGCTTTGCTTGGTCAACAAAAACTTCACAGGGAAAGCAATTCGTGGGAATATCATTAGACTTATAAAGTCTGAGACATAAATATGGCAAGGAATAAGAAGAACAAAAATGCTTTCAGCTACAATAATCGTGATGTTGCGAGTAGGAATTTTATAAATAAAAATTTCAATAAGACACACAGTTATCATTCAAATTTTTTTCAGTCAAAATTCACGAACACGTCTTTTATTGGTGCTTCATTGAAATGGTGTAACTTTACTGGCAGTCTTTTCCAATCCTCTTTATTAAGAGGAGTCCTTTTTAGAGGCGGGAGCCTGCGACATGTTGTATTTAAAGAATGTATAATAAACGCTTGTGATTTAGACCGTTGCAAAACGGAAGGTTTGATGATTGATAAGTGCTACATAGTTAGCAGTAATAATTTAATTAACCGCTTAGATCCTTCTCAAATTATTGATTCGAAAGTTTACAAGTCCTTTCCAGAAAAAGAATTATTCAACCCTATTTTGATCGATGTTATTCAAGAGTTAAGGAAAAACGATTTTGTGAGGCGTTCTTCAGTTTTACATAGAAAATTGAATAAAATTGATACTATTACCCTCACGTACCTTCTAGATCGCTTCGATGAAAACTTTCTTATCGAACAGTTGCCAAATGTTTGTATGAAAATCGAACGTGAATTTCACACGATCAGCTATATTGACCAGCTTCTAAGAAAACAGGTATGATGTCTCTACCCGGTCTCACCACCCATAGAAATCCACAAACTGACGAACAGATGCCTGTCTACGGACTGATGCGGGTATAAAGCGTTTGTTTTGAATACGTTAGTGGAGGTAATGCCTATGGTATTAGATATCATGACTGTTTTGGCCTTTGCGTTTTTGGTTCTGTATAAAATAGCTTCACGAATCATTTCTATGTCTGGTGGTGCGATAAGGTTCTGATTTTCAGAACCTTTTTTTAAAGTTTACTAGAGTAGATTTCATTTTGAATAAACGTAAGATACTCCTCACTTTGACTGCCTTTCCTAAATTTTTTCTGTCCTTCAAAATCTATATCAGGTATGAAATGTATTAACTGGCTATCTTGGTAAAGTGAAAGAACGGAATTTTGATTGAGCACCTTAGAGTCCATTAATTGATAAACTGATTCAATACATGCACCTATAAGAACATCACACAATTGCACGCTTGGGCTTTCTTTCGAATCAATTTGATAGACTTTTTTAAGGTTTAGAGGGAATGAGATAGTTGCTATCTCGGAATGTTTAAACTCTCCTTCCTTATCACAATTGATCAAAAAGTTAAGGCGTTCATTGTAAGTTAGCAGATTTTTAGAACGATCATGCTCAATTGCATACTCTCCAGAGGACATCATTTCCGTGCGAGAAATTAATGCATTTAAAATAGTAAATGAGGCATCAGTGCTAATTCCATCAGTCATGATGGCATCAATACAATCTGGGTGGTTAAATGCCAAAGGACCAAAAAACTCTTTTAACCTTTGCCAATCAAGCCTCCTTATTTTGCTTATTAGCAAACTCACTGAATCTAATGTTTTTTCTTTCATAGCATTTTGAAACTGAAGCAGAACATCATCAAAGGCAGAGCCATAATACGCTGGTCCAACGTAATACACCATTGATGCCATTGAGAAGTTACCGCCATCTTCATAAAGATTAATCCCAGAATCATAATAGAATGGTTCAACAGCATAATCGATGAACATAAGAATTAGTAAAAAGCGTTTATCACCTACGCATGTTATACATGGGTAATTAGATAAGAGATGCTTTTGCAATTCAAATAATGGCTTGCGGTTGGAATCTCTTCTTTTCAGCGAGCTGTACTTCAATTCATCGGCTTGAAGTTTGGGGAAATATTCTTTTATCAGACGACTGGCGTCATCATGGTTTATTAATATTGATGACGCGCCTTGGAATTTTTGCTCTTTGTGGAGTAAGTCATAACCCGTATAGCCACTTTCATCCATAGAAAACGTTATCATCTGCCCATCTCCACTCTATCTATTAACCATTGAAATGTTCGTATCAAAACATCATTTTTGGTTGCGTTCACCAAAAATCTCCTCAGCTCGTGTCTGAAGTTTTACAAGTGCATTGAACATATCGTCCTGGTCCAAAGAACGCTGGGATTTCTTCGTCGTAGGGGCTTTGCGCCTGCGTGAAGGGCCGTCACCGGATGGCACTGATTGTGACCGGTTATTATCCCGTTCGGCCTGCACAAGTTGCGCCATCTCCAGCGCACGGCCAAGACGTTTATTGTCCACAATGGCACCCTGATCGATTTCAGACAGTTTGTCATAGGTGGAGTAGGGAAGTGATACGCCATTAAGCCGGAGCTCTTTATGTCCGTCAGGGTAATGCCAGACATCAATGTATTTACCAATCGCCCGACGACTGAACTCATTGTCTTCAATGAGGTAAAGCACTTTGTCGTACTGCACAGTGAGTGATTTCGACACGCGGCGGGCTTCACGCCAAGTAAACACCATATCAAGATCATCATCGACATCCAGTTCCCGATGAACATCGAACTCCTGGCGAGGCGCTTTTGAAAAACGTCGGTTGTAATCGTTCATGAACTCTTCGGCAAATGCGTTAGCAGATTCCATTGTGCTGATGCCCTGAAGCCTGAGTTCCTTGACCAGTCTGTCCTGAAGGGTTAGATGCGCCCGCTCAACACGACCTTTTGCTGCGCTGGTTTCTGCACAGATGGTTTGAATGTTCAGTTCGTGCATCGCACGTCCAAACTGCGTTTCGCCTTCGCCGCCAGTGGCATTTTTATTGTTGATCCTGAAGACACTGGCTTTGTCGCTATAGAGCGCCAGTGGCTTACCATGCATTTCAATATAGCCCCGTGTCGCTTCAAAATAGGTGAAAGTCGATTCAGATTTTACGAAACGAAGCTGCATCAGACGACTGGTGGCGTCATCAACGTAAACCAGTGCTGTACACTTGGGTCCCCGGTTTTCAAACCAGTGATGGTCGCAGCCGTCAATTTGTATGAGTTCACCGGCACAGGCACGTCGGTAACGCGGCTGCTGGATTTTTGGTGCACGTTGCTTACGTGGAACCCAAAGACTGGCCTGAGTCATCAACTTACGAACCGTTTCTTTGGAAATATGAACGCCGTGAACCTCAGCCAGTTTTTCACAGGCCAGAGTCGGACCGAAATCGTTATAGCGTTCGCGAATAATATTCAGCGCGTATGCGGCCAGTCCCTGAGGCAGCTGATTATTGCTGGATTTACCACGACGGCGGCTGGTCATGCCAAGCGGACCATCTTCACGATAACGCGCAAGCAGACGACGGCACTGGCGGTCGGAGATACCAAGCCGCTGCGCTGCCATCTGTGTTGTCAGACGCCGGTCGATGACGTCCTGAATAATCTTGAGTCGGTTAACTTCATCCAAAGTGAAAAACTCCGCTGCGAGAGCCGTCATGGTAATCCTTACTTGATTATACACGCCGGACATCTTAACTTAGCCCAAGGCTGACATTACAACTTTGCCGTTACACGTTATGTCAAGGCTCAATTGAAATGTCCGTTATCCAGCTCAATTAAAATGACCACTTTGATCTCTCATTCTCTTTACTGATAGACTTTCCTCCGACTGAAACAACAGGATGATTGAGCCCATGCTTCGATACGAGTTAACGCCGAACAATGCAGGTTTTATACTGTGGGGAGATTCAGAAGCCCTGAATGAATTACATGAACTCATTCATTACATCGTGGATGAAAGCCCACTGATTAAAGTTAAAGACGGATTTATGTTATCCCTTGCCTATGATATTCGTAAAGCACGGGAAGGTAATCGTCGTGTTGAGCAACATCAGTATGATCAACATGATACATATAAGCTTTATGGTGTTGAGCTTTTATGGCCTCTGGTCCTGGTACAGTCCTCAATACTCAGAAACTCAATGGGTTATATTCAGACAGACAAAAACCAGCTGTCTGTCATGTATGCCTTTGAATACCTGATAGAATCAGCATTAACAGAGTCTGAGAGAACAACGTCGAATGATATTATGCTAACAGTAAAATATGCATCAGACTCTGATTTTAATTTCATTGAGGATAATATTGACAGCAGGTGCTGCTATTTTATCAGCCTATCTCCGGAGCAAAGAAAAAAGCAGTTAATCAGTATTGTTCGTTCTTTTCATTCATTATGGGGTAAGTATGCCCGTGAAAAGCAGGACATAAAGATGCTGAACGAAATGAATAATACATCATGGGTCTGGCCGGACAATATCAACTGGTGAGCAACCACTGTCCGGCCAGTGAGTACCATCAGCGGGCTCTTTTACCAAAAATGTCCTCTGAACGTGACTGAAGCTGTTTGAGTGCTTCGAGCATGTCATCATTATCCAGTGAGCGCTGGGATTTCTTCCCTTCCTGCTTTGGCCGTCGTCGGGAAGGGCCATCTCCAGCGGGAATTGACTGAGAGCGCGTGTTATCCCGCTTGCTCTGCACCAGACTGATAAACTCCAGGGTTCGGCCAAGACGCTTGTTATCGACAATCGCGCCCTGGTCGATTTCTGACAGTCGGTCGTAGGTAGAGTAGGGAAGTAGCGTACCGTTCAGGCGCAGCTCTTTTCTGCCATCAGGATAGTGATACACATCGATATATTTACCTATTGCACGGCGACTCAGTTCGCTGTCTTCAATCAGGTACAACATTTTATCATATTGTATCGTCAACGATTTTGAGACTTTACGTTTTTCACGAACAGTGAAAATAAGCCCCAGGTCCTCATCATGTTCTACAGCACGGTGTACGTCAAAATCATGTCGCGGTACTTTGCCAAAACGGCGGTTATAGTCAGCCATATAGGCCTCAGCGAAGTCATTTGCAGCCTCCATTGAACAAATGCCCTGTAACCGCAGCTCTTTGACCAGACGATCCTGTAAAGTGAGGTGAGCTCGTTCTACACGCCCTTTGGCGGGACTGGTTTCTGCACAGATAGTCTGGATGTTCAGTTCATGCATGGCTCGCCCAAACTGAGTATGCCCGTCTCCGCCTGTGGCGTGTTTATTGTTAACACGAAAAACACCGGCTTTATCGCTGTACAGTGCCAGCGGTTTACCATGCTTATCGATATAGCGCCGCGTGGCTTCGAAGTAAGAAAACGTGGACTCCGATTTAACAAACAACAGTTCCATCAGTTTGCTGGTTGCATCATCAACATAGACCAGCGCGGTGCAGGCCGGGCCACGGCCTTCAAACCAGTCGTGATCACAGCCATCTATTTGTATCAGCTCACCAGTACACGGACGCCGGTACCGTGGTTGAGGGATCCTTGCGGCACGTTGTTTACGGGGAACCCATAAGCCAGCCCGCACCATGATGCGCCGGACAGTTTCTTTGCCAAGAAACAGTCCGTGGAGTTCTTCGAGCTTTTCACGCGCCAGAGTCGGACCGAAATCAGCATAACGCGTCTTGATCAGTTCCAGAGCCTGATCTGCGAGCCCGGGTGGCAACTGGCGGTTACCACGCATGCCACATCGTCTGCTGGCCATACCAAGCGGTCCGCCTTCACGGTAACGGGCAAGAAGTCTGCGGCATTGCCTGTCGCTGATACCGAGGTGCTCGGCCGCACGGCGCGTTGTGATGCGACGTTCAATGACGTCCTGTATAATCTTGATCCGGTTGATCTCTTTCAAAGTAAACACTCCTGAGCTTTCTGCGCTCATGATATGCCTCCCGGTAGTTTAAACGGACCAGTGAAGCTTACCATAGCGCGGACATCTGAATTGAGCCACAGGCGGACATTACTATTGAGCCATTACACGTTAAGTGCGCTTAATGATCGTTATGTTAAATCTCGTAAGGTGGACATTAAGTTCATCTTCAACAGCTGCCTCCCCCACACAACCGAATCACGAAAATGCAATCTATCAGCTTCTGGTGACGCCATGCTCATGTAACAGGAGTTCAGTTATTTTTTCATGCTCAACAGAGGGATAATTTACGACAAAGTCTTCTCCAGTATTCGAAACTTGAATGACGAACTTCAATTTTATAGAGGTCCTGTCAAACTCTTCACCAATCGCTGAATAGAGAACTTCAAATAAAACAAACGGCCAGTCTGAAAGCGTGTAGACATATTTATCTCTAGTTTCCTGGTTAATGCCACCGTAATGGATCTTCCCGTCATTAACATAAATGGTCCACGAGGCTCCCGACTCCTGACGAATATTATTGGTATCAGGAGCACGGCCAAAACCTGACATCATCGGGACTGATGAAAAGTGTGTCTGTGATAACTGATGTGTAAATTCATTTCTTTTTGTATATAGATACTCCTTCTGGAGTTTTAGTACCCTAGAATCATTATTGATTGGTATACGGCAATAACTTATATTTTTGTCTTTATTTTCAGGTTTTCTTGCATCCGGATCTTCTTTTGCAACATCTACTGTAGACAGCAAATGGTTTCTTGAACTTTCGGGAAGCTGATCAATTCCGGAATAAAAGGCTACTGTTGCACCGTGATGCCTATTATAGTATTCAACCAGCCCTAGAGCATGAGCAACACAATCATTGTTTTCAGAGTCAAGACCTTCCGCAGCAACTCTCCTTTCCTCAACAAGTACAGGATCGTTACTTGTTAGCCATTTCATAAATGGAACGTGCGATTGTGACTGCCCCAAAAGGTCAAAACAAGTTAGGAGAAGGTAAACAACGAGCGCTTCTCTTTCGTGACGCATATGGAAGAAAGGGTCATCAGAATTATTATCTGGATTGTAGAAGTTATAGCCTTCAACGCCAGGTAAAGCGTCAGCTTCTTCTAACAGTTGTTGTGCAAGAATTAGTCTAGCCTTGATTAGTTTAACTTTTTCATCAGGAATCATCGCACATATCTCCATGCTTCTTTAGGGACTTTGTCAAAAAATCTATTCAGGGCCATTTCAGCCTTTCTGTGATCGGCAGCAGCGAGGGCAATTTGAAATTCATTATCAGGTAACTTTGATTCCATATGTCCAATAACCTTTTCTAGATTATCTGCATCATTAATTTGTCGAAATTGCCTTACATAATCCATCTTTGTTTTCAAAATTGCACCTAATTCAGTCATTTTGATTAATGATAAAAAAATAGAAGGGCACAATAAGTGCCCCTTACGTACGATTACTTGAAAGGATTACCAAACTCTCTAATATACATTTGACCAAATCTGTATGATGCATAGTCAGTTAAATGTCCCTCATCACGATAAACAGTAACACCATCTATATTCGAAACACACTTCCCACTTACGCATTGAATTGATTTTGAATCAATAAACATCAAACCAGGGAACTCACTCTTCATTTTGGCCATTAATTTAATAAGTTTATCTGGGTTGTTCTTTTTTGGATTTTGATTATCACATTCATTAATATCAAATGGGCGTCTGTGAATAACATGCTGATTTATACAATTCTGATAGTTAACAGGCATATTCGCTATTGTAAACATGATTACTGGCTTTGAGCCTGCATTAACAATTACTCGTAAGGCCTCGCGCAATGCTTCTTCGTAACGTTTGTTTGAAAGTGCCTCGGTTCTCATGTCACCATCATTATTAATCAAATGTGTGCCAAAGTAGTTCGCCCATACCTGTCCAATAATGACATAATCATAATGATTAGAATTTATATATTCATAATATTTAGCAACATTATCATGACATTCTTCGTACTTAATGCCTTTATGTTTCCACCAATCAAATTGATAAATACCTGGTAAGGCCAAACATGAAGATGTTGTTAAAGCGTACATTTTTATTCCAGCATTTTTAGCCATAACATCAAAAAAACCCCAGAAGTGGCTTGCGTTAGAATCTCCAATCAAAAATGCTCGCCTAGAACCTGAATTATCTCCGAAGTAACAATCAGATAGAACCTGCTTTCCACTATGACATTCTTCTCTCATTTCCGCCTGCTTAGATGCAGAGTGTAAAAGTTCAAATGAGCGATTATATTCCGCATTAAAACGCTGAGGGAAGCCGTCAGTTTTTTCTGTATAATTGAATAGGACTAAACACAGAGCAAGTGGTGCCAAAACCAGCAAGACAATACTTATTCCAAAGGATAACCTCACTTTACGGAGACGATTTTCGATACCATGGTAGCAAACTATAGCCAAACCCACGGTGATTAATAGAGCACTATATAAAGTTTGTCCAGAAAAGGTATAACCTAGATAGTTGAACGTTGCAAATACAGGCCAATGCCAGAGATAGAGTGAGTATGAAATTTTCCCAGTGTAACTTATTGGTGTTAGCTGCAGAGTACGATTCACTAACGAATCTTGACTAAGAAATAGAATTGAAGATGCAACACAGACGAGAAGGGTCCAGCTATTTGGGTATAACTCCACGGAAATATTCTTCCCGGAAATCCAGACAATAACAGCCAGAGCACCTATTGCCAGTATATTTTTCAACCACTTATTTAATGAAGGAACATTGTTCCTCATCAAAGCAGCACTTCCGCCAATAAGAAATTCAAAAGCACGCATATTCAAAGAGTAATAATGCTGCTCGTGTGACAAAAGACTTATCAGAACCACTGCCAGAGTAGCGATGACTGTGACTATCAGCCATGCTTTGAGTAAAGCCTTTTGTGATATTTTGATTTTGAATTTACTGGCAAGTAGTATCAAAATGGCCGCAAAGATTGCCAAAAAAAAGTACCATTGCCATTCAATTGCCAGGGACCATGTATGCAAAAGAAGGAAATAATTTGAATCAGGAGACGCATATGTGGTACTAAGTTTATCAAAATACTGATTAGATAAAAACAGAGTGGTATATTTTGCACTTTTAGTAAAGGCAGAATAATCATCAGGAATGTAGCAATATGTAGCAATTGCAATAGCAGCTGCAATTGTTGCCAATAAAGCTGGTTGTAATCGCCACAGTCTACCATTCAGAAAATTAGATATAGAGAACGTTTTTTTTTCAATCTCTCCAATAACTTTCCCTGTAATAAGAAACCCTGATATTGTAAAGAATATATCCACGCCGATAAATCCAGAAGGAATGAAAGACAATCCAGCATGGAAAAATATAACAAGCAAGACGGCTAAGGCACGAAGCCCATCTATATCCTGCCTGTAGCCTTGTAACGCCTGACTTTTTGTTTGATTTTCAACTACAAAATCCATTTATAATGGCACCTTACATCTTTTAATATTTTGGTTTTATCGTAATACTGTATTTACAGAACGGCTTTTAACCCGTAAATCCCAGCACTATCCTTACCGCCCCGTGTAACTCGTGTAGTTTTTTAACTTCAGAGCAAAATTAATCAACTACTGACCCTGAATCATCGTCCTCGTAACCGGGCCCCATTTAGTTGCCCCCAGTTTTTGAAATTGGTAGTTCAATTCAACAGCCATCATCAAATCCTCGATAAGCTTTCATTCACTTGTACGCGAACATAGATCCCGGCATCGTGGCATATATTTAACCACTGCGCTATCTGCAATGGGTCACCTTCCAGCCGCTTCACTAAACCAGAAGCATTCCAAAGCTGTAGGCAAGTGGAACCATCGATCCGGATCACAAAAGCCGCCATACACGCATTGTGCCTGACGCCATCAAGAACCACCGGTTGGTCTTCCGTTATGGTCTGAACGCTATTCATCTCACGGTCCGGCTTCAGGGGAAGAACATTAACCTCCGTTGCGCGCTGCTCCGTCAGGATGCGCGCCTGTTCGTCGGCCAGAAGCGGGGCGGCCAGCGAACGACCGACGTCCGTCAGCTCGACAGCCAGTTGCAGGTTCGGGGCGCGCAGGGTGCGCAGCCAGCCCGCCGTTTCCATGCGCCGGCAGGAGGCGCGCAGGTTCGGGCCGTACACCGGGGCGTCCCCGCCCTGCTCCAGCACCCGCTCGATATCCCGTGTGGCCACCGGCCCCGGACGTTTCGCCCCGAGGGCGGCCAGCACAATCAGCACCCGCCGCTGCAGCGGCGACGGTCGGCGCGCCTGTGTCATTGCTTATCCGTCTCCGGCCAGATGAGTTTTCTGAGACGCTGATGATCGACGTCAATGAGCGCTTTGGTTTGTTCGTAATTTTTCATTGGGGCACCTGTAATGGCCAATTCATACCAGAATGTCAGAAGGATGCCGGCCTTACTCGATTCGCTGATGTATTTAGCGCCCTGGCTGTCCAGCTCGCATCCACGGATACGTTCTTCCGCTATCCGGGTCAGCTGCTCATAGCTGAGTGAAAACGTCACTTCTTTCTCATCCATCCTGCACGCTCCGTCTGATAATGTTCGGTTTAACAAAAAATCATACTTCGTATGATTACTGTATTAACTGAAAAATATCATATCATGTATGATTATTATGAATAACGATAAATATCACATCTGGCATGATTTTGTGCATGTTTTTTAATTATCATATTACTTACCGTTTTCCCGCCACGCAGCATCCGAAAAGATGCTGAACCGGAAGACCGGGCAGCTATCACGGTCGCCCTGCAGTTTTATGGTTGTCGTAATGAATGCGGTGTGCATCGTGAATTCGGGAATTTTTGGGGAGGTGTACTGATTACCGTAAGGTATCATGCATCTCCTTGAGGGTGGTAAACCGCGAGATCGGCCTTGCGATTATTCACCGGACTTAATTACCCGGATGCTCTTTAAATTAAGACGGTTTGCACTCCAGACGCCGCTTCCAACCGCAGCGCCGGTGGACTTTCTGAAGCGCAGACCGCATTCACTAACCCACTGGGTGTCGGTTTCCCGCAGCCTGACTTCGCGGGGCCGGTAGCATTCTGTAATGATCCCCACGTGTGTCATTGGCTGCCGTATTTTCTGCTCAGTGACGTGAGTGGCCTTATCTGACTGACCGGCCACCGCTCCGGCGCTGTACTGAGGCACGATCTCCGTGGAGACCAGCAGAGGCATACTGTCCGGTACCCTGCCCTTTCCAGACGCAGCGAGCAGATCGTCCGCCACCTCTCTCAGCCAGTCATACAGTTTCCACGACTGATCCGGGATGCCGTCGAACGTAAGTTCACGCGTGGTGAGAGTCCCGCCCTGGTCTCGGACCTTCTGAATAAATCCCGCGATCTTCCCGTCGGACTCGACGGGCTCCGCCACAATCCGATCGTGATACCCGTCAAACTGGTCCAGCGTCAGGTCGATATAGTCCCCGTCCAGGGCGACAATGACATGGCCGTGTCTGTCAGGACCGTCATCCCACTGTATGCCGATGACATAGGGAAACAGTTTTTCGTTGTGCTCCTTCAGGTACTGCACCAGTGTCTGGCTGGCCAGCTCGCAGCAACCGTCCGGGAAGTCCTTCAGCACGTCACGCCAGACGGACGGTACCGGCTCGCCAGACCGTTCACCGGCTGCCAGCTCCAGCGCGCGGCGGAATGCCTGGATTCGCAGATTAATTTCTGGTGTCATACTGACTGTTCTCCTCACTAAGATCGGAATTAGTGGTTTTTAGGTGACATCTTATTCGAATGAACATCACTTTGCTGTTTTTCATTCATGGATATAAATTTCTTATTCACATCTTCGCTTTCAAAGCTGACATGAATATTCTTCTCTTTAGCGACCCTGAGAACATTTTCGATAAATGATACATCACCGTTTAGGGTTAAAGGCCGATAACCATTTTTTTCAAGTGCCAGCCTTATAGCGAGTTCAATAGCTTCATCATTTTGTTTCTGAACAACCGACACCCACTCGCGTGAATCAATGACTGCTTCTTTGTTATTAATAAGATAAGAGACAGAACCATTGTTCTTGACCGCATAAGTCACTTTATCCAGCAACACTGTGATGGAGTCAGGCTGTGACTCGAAGTAATTGCTATCAGGCTTTGTAGTCTGTCGTTTCGAAGCCTTACGTAACTCCTCGAGGGCATGGCGATCGCCTTCATCAGCAAGAATTCTGAGATATTCCAGAAATCGATTGTAAGTTGAAAGGGACGCCTTCAAAAGAGTACGTTCTTCTTTCTGTTGTTGCTGCAAAACCTGCCTGGCCCTGAGCTTCTGGAGACGTAGAGCCGCAACATTGCTCTTTTTCTCTGCCAGTGTCAGGCTGTTGTCCTTCCAAACCTCAGACGCTTTTTGTCGGAAGGATTTATTCAGCAGGGTTCGCTGCCTGACATGGTGTTCTTTTAGCTCATTCCAGCCAGTGCTATAAAGATTTTGCTCACTGTCCCACTCTTTAAACTGATGCCAGTAGCTACGCGATGGTGTAACAAAGTCATTGATAACCTCTTTGCGAATCTGTCGGGCATATTCAAGCTTTAAGTATTCACTGGCCTCCTGCCAGTTGAGGCTGAGTTCCTTTGTCAGGAAGTCGTTTACGCTATATGAGCGGGAACCGCAACGTATCCGATCCTCCCCATTCCGGGACTTTGTCACTGAGTATTTAGCTGTATCAAGCCCGTGGGTATGCTGAAGGCTTTTCAACAATTCGTGGCCATTCATCCTTGTCCGGATCAACTGCCAGTCTGCCTCTCCAGAAGCGGCGTGCTCAATGAGCCTCTCAGCAACGTCAGACCTCACAGATTCAAGATAGTTATCGCTACTGCGGTGTATGTCATTAAATGTGTATCGAACTGCTGCTTCGTGTAGTGCGTGCCAGTCACCGGTGACTACTCCCCGCCCTCCTCTTCCTGCATCAGCTCGGTCAATTGGGTATCGCACAGGATCGGAAATTCCGGACTCCCAATCATCCATGACCACAGATTGGTTACTTTGCAAAAGCAACCCGGTTTGTTTGTAGAGGGTAGAATCCAGTTGCCCGAACTGCAGTTGGCGCACGCTATGCTGGGAAAGTTTTTGTGTCGCTTGATAGTTGAGTCGAAGTAACCCTGCTCCATCATCGCGTAAAACGCTGGATTTCTGACTACCTTTTTTTCTTCTGACATTGTATTTCTCCTTCATCCTTTCAATAAGTAGGTTCTGAATATTAATTTCCCGCACACTAGTAGAAACGGGAATTTGACTATTTTGAGTTTTATTCACAGATAACAGATTATCAATAACAACCTGCTTTTCATTATCGGGTAATTTTTTATACTTCTTAAACTCCTTAGAATTTGGGTGAAAGTGTTTTATTTCATGGCTACGACGATTTAACCATTCAGTTAAAAGTTTCTCATCGCGTTCAAAATCATGCAGTTTCTTTTCCTCATCGCGACGGCCGGAGTTTGATGTAATGAAGTTTAATTTTTCATCATAGGGTAAATCAATAAAGCCTTTGGTAAATACATAGTCTTTTAGATTAACTCCTTTAACATGCCCTTCTGGAGTGACATTGAGATACTGTTTTTCACCCTGATTTCTGACTTTAACTTTCCCTAGCTCATCAAGCTTGGACATAAATTTCGCGTAATCAAGATCTTTATCGGAAAGGATTTCAGTCAATAAATTTTCTTTGAAATTCCTCACATCCGATTTAAAAAAATCACCTTTATATTTCGATATGAAATCACTTATATCAGTAACATTAAATCTATGGTTATCTCTTGGGCTTTCGAACCCATAGCGATGATTAATTGACTCCTGAATGGCTTCAACATACTTCTCATTATGAGGGTAATACCCGAGTGGATTGAGATACGAACCGTCAACAAGATTCACTTTTGGTATAATAACGTGAATGTGTGGCTTTCTGTCTTCCATTTCACCGGTTTTTTCGTTAAGTACTCTTTTAATTTTTGGTATATGTGCCTCGGCGTAGAAAGCATACTCGTCCTCGCGATACGCATTCATAAGGCTACTTTTAAAATCCTCAACAACTGTTTTAAGTACTTCCTCTGATATATAATCTTCTTTAAAAGGAAGTGCTATATGCAGATAACGGTCATCACCGGTGTCAGGCATAGCGTTAACTATCGCATCCGTTATATCAAGGTCACCAGAAAGAATCAGGCGCTTATCAAGATCGTCACGATGCAAATGATTTCCATTCTTTTGCCCTGTGCGAAGGTAGTTAGCGAAACCACTATTATATCCGCGAACACGAACAAGCATCTTTATTTCCTTTGTGACTTTGCGGTCTCTAAAAGAGCAGACACTTTTGATAGGACTGTTTCAACCAGGGCATCTGAAATCAACCCAGCCTGGTTAGCGATATTGAGGGCATGAGCAATCTGGTTGCAGTTGTTGGCAATATTGCTCAGTAAGCGAAGACTTTCACGCATATCACCTGTAACAGGAGCAGGAACAATGATCTCAGTCCGATCTGTCATAACGCATTCACGGAAGAAATCCGATTTAGATAACCCACTTTGCGCGAGGCGGAGCTCATACTCATTCTTGGTCGCAAGGGTTATTCTGAATGCAACTCTTTCTGTTAGTTTTTCGCCTTCAGTCTTTGTTGGCCTTGCCATCTCTCTACCCTAAATTAACGTGAGTTAATGGTGTTGATTTTCAGGAGCGTCAGCTCCGGGTTTCAAAGGGGCACCCTTTGGCGCGGTCATGTGAGAAAAAACGTAGTTTTTGTCGAACATGACGAACGTGCCTGTGTTTTAAGGTCTGACGGCCCTTAAGGCACTGTTTTGCAGGTGCTAACGCAGTTAAAGCGCATTGCCCCGCATTATTCGCGCATTCCTCGCGCTCCTTCAGCGCATGGTTGTGCATTTACGCGCAGCGTTAGTGCAGGCTACCGCAGAACCTTGCATTGCCTTGCAGGAGCACGCTGTTACTCGCATTACCTCGCATCTGTCATGCAGCACAAACGCAGCATAAAAATAATCTTCCAAGATTGATTTTTTATCGATTATCGCATAGCATTCAAAAAAATTACAACTAGTGCGTATTAGATGGAATGCAAAAAGTAAACAGCAGCAATGTAAATTCTGTTTCTGGGGAACAGATAAACAACGAAGAAAAGCTTGCTGAATACATGCAAGCCAATAAGCCGAAAGGGCACAGGTTTTCAAAACTGGATCCAGTTAAGCCATACATTTTGTTATTACATAGAGATGGTTACTCTCACGATCAGATTGCTGCATTCATGAAGATCATTGGCATAACCGCTCATAGCACCACTGTTGGAAGGTACATCCGTAAGTTCAGTTCCGATGAGATAGCTAAAAGCGAGAGTGAAGTCGCAAAACCTAAACTTGCTGGAAACACTTTACATCTCCAGCAACCCACATCCTCACAGCCCAAAGCGCCAGCTAGTCTGGATGAACTTTCTCGACCGACAGAAAAAACAGCGAAGTACGCCCCCTATCAAAGCAACGCAGGAAATAAAGAATGAAAACTTCAGGTAAAAAACAAATACATTTTATCATTCAGGGAAAAGGTGGATGCGGTAAATCGCTTCTGGCTTTGATTCTAGGTATGTATTTTAAAATCAATAAAAAGAAGAAGTGCGCGTTTTATGACATCGATCAGGTTAATACCACCTTTACTCAGTACGAGAATCTCGATGTTAAACACCTTCGAATCACTGAAGTTGATAATCTCAATGAGATAAATCCACGCCTGCTTGATGATGTCGTACAAAAAATTATTGATAATGATGCCGAGGTCGTAGTTGTTGATACGGGTTCAAATACATTCCTGAACCTTCTAAATTATCTTGTACAGAATCAGATATTTGATATTTTTTATGGTATGGATTTTTCTGTTTATATTCATACCGTCATTGTTGGGTCAGGAGATTACAACGACACACTTAATGGCGCGAAAGCTATCATTGAAAACCTGAGTATCCCAGTAATCATCTGGGTCAACGAATACTTTGGACCGGCAATTGAAAAGCTGAAGAACTCTGAACTCAACAGTGATTCCTACGAGCATAAACAGAGCATACTCGCATATATGCTTCTTACTAAACCAAATGAGAAATTACTGGGGCAGGATTTGGTTCTTATGATAACCAACAGACTTACCTTACAGGAGGTTGAATCCAGTGAGATTTTTAGCTTTGTCTCTCGTATTAGGATTAAAAAGCATTTTGCAGACGTCTTTGCAAAACTGGATTCCATTAAATTTTAATGCCAAAGAAACAGGGAGGAGAAAATGAATAGCGTGTTTGATAATTTTGACCTGTTTTGTGAAGAAATTTACAAAGAGTTTAAAATAGATGTTCGGGGTGGTGAGTCTGAATACAAAATTCTCGGCTATATGGTTTATACCGCTGTAAAAAAAGCCTATGAGGAAAACACGACACGTATGGAAGAAACTGAGAAGAAAATTAATAGCTTTCTTCTTCAGTTTGATGAGCTGGGTACCGGGGTCAGAAAAGCACTCATTTCATCTGTTCAACTCATAGCTGATGCCCTGGATAAGAAGTACGAAAGCATTGGTCATTTGAAAGATGAGGTCCAGGCAGACATTCTGAAACAAGCTCAGCAGGAGCTGGAAAACATGGCTGGCCGAATCCTGAAAAATGAGCTGAGTAAAAACGGTCTGACTCTCAACCAACAGCTTAATTCTACAATAAAAGCACTTTCAGGAGCTTCTGACGAGGCGATCAACAATGCAGAGATGGTTGGCCAGAGAGTTAAGAAATCGCTCTCTGGTACACTGTTCCGCCTGTTCATGCTTCCCCTGGCCGGCACATTAACAGCCATTCTTTTGATACTGATACTCCAGAGTGTGGGAGTCCTGTCGTTACCAGTTCAGGTTCATATTGACGCGGGAGCACTGGCTGCCCAGCTCAAGTCGGTTATGAGGTAGCGGCGTGAAAGCATTTGCCCTTTGTCTTTTCATCTTTTTACTCGTGCCGGCAGCGGGTCATGCATATTGCTTTAGGGAAGCCGGGGAAGCAATGAAAGTGGACCCTCTCCTGCTTCTCGCGTTTGCGATACAGGAAAGCCACCTGAACAGTAACGCGATCGGAGTTAACAAACCTGACACCAAAGGCTCGATTACCTATGACTACGGGTTGATGCAGATTAACAGCCGAAACGTTGACTCTATCTTCAGACACTTTGGGATAGATAAGAACGTATTGCTGCGCAACCCATGCATCAACGTCTATGCGGGAGCGTACATTCTCCGTCGAAACTTTGATCAGTACGGAGTGAACTGGTTCTCTGTGGGTGCTTACAATGCCGGTGTTAAACAGACACCAGAACAGGAAAGAAAACGGCAGAAGTATGCAAAACAAGTACGTGCCATCTACATGAAGCTCCAGGAGATGGACCGCGTAAGAAAAATCGATCTGTAGCTCAATGGCTTGTAATCAGAACATGCAGATTTTGCAGAATTTGTTAGTGATACTTTCAATCAGGAACGAAGATGACTGGATTTGAATTACGCCTTTGGCGCCGTGGATTTGACTGGAGTCAGGAGCGCGCAGCAGAAGAACTGGGGATTTCAGTACGAAGCTACATTACTTATGAAAACCATCAACCTCCCAGGTTAATTGCTCTCGCCGCTCTGGCCCTCGAAAAGAAAGTGAACGGAAACTCAGACACAGATTTCCTGAAATGGCGACAGGAGCATAAACTGACACAGACAAACGCGGCTAAGATGCTCGGTGTATCTCTACGTTGTTACATCGATTACGAAAAAATTAAGGCACCATATTTTGCCCGCCTGGCTATCCATGCCTTGAAAATTAGCTAATGACCTGCTTAGCCCAAAAAGGAGAACCTATGTACATCATTGATGCCATGATAACATGCTTAATTTTCTACCCTATCGCTATTTTTTAGGCACTGTTGCAAATAGTCGGTGGTGATAAACTTATCATCCCCTTTTGCTGATGGAGCTGCACATGAACCCATTCAAAGGCCGGCATTTTCAGCGTGACATCATTCTGTGGGCCGTACGCTGGTACTGCAAATACGGCATCAGTTACCGTGAGCTGCAGGAGATGCTGGCTGAACGCGGAGTGAATGTCGATCACTCCACGATTTACCGCTGGGTTCAGCGTTATGCGCCTGAAATGGAAAAACGGCTGCGCTGGTACTGGCGTAACCCTTCCGATCTTTGCCCGTGGCACATGGATGAAACCTACGTGAAGGTCAATGGCCGCTGGGCGTATCTGTACCGGGCCGTCGACAGCCGGGGCCGCACTGTCGATTTTTATCTCTCCTCCCGTCGTAACAGCAAAGCTGCATACCGGTTTCTGGGTAAAATCCTCAACAACGTGAAGAAGTGGCAGATCCCGCGATTCATCAACACGGATAAAGCGCCCGCCTATGGTCGCGCGCTTGCTCTGCTCAAACGCGAAGGCCGGTGCCCGTCTGACGTTGAACACCGACAGATTAAGTACCGGAACAACGTGATTGAATGCGATCATGGCAAACTGAAACGGATAATCGGCGCCACGCTGGGATTTAAATCCATGAAGACGGCTTACGCCACCATCAAAGGTATTGAGGTGATGCGTGCATTACGCAAAGGCCAGGCCTCAGCATTTTATTATGGTGATCCCCTGGGCGAAATGCGCCTGGTAAGCAGAGTTTTTGAAATGTAAGGCCTTTGAATAAGACAAAAGGCTGCCTCATCGCTAACTTTGCAACAGTGCCCGATTGATCGCGTCGCTTGCGGCACGCTGCGACGCAAGGAGGTTTGCGACCTGGTTTAGCAGCCGTGTCCGCTGCATGTCTGTTACCTATCTCCCCGACCGCTCATTGGACCAACTCCAGAGATTGGGCTCTATCGCTCAGCCAATACGAAACCGGCATTGGCTGATGCCACAACCGAGACTAACACAAATGGCTCGGTACCTGTATTTCGCGCCCCGTGCACTTGGCCCGGTCTTGCCACGGCTATCTCACCTTCCCTGAGGGCACGAACAATCCCATTGCCCTGAAAGTAATCAGCCATTCCCGACAAAACAGTCCACGTGTCTTGGCCGTGAGGATGAATGTGAGCCGCAATTTCCTGCCCGGGATGGACATGCCAAACCACGATAATTGAGTCTCGGGTTTCAAGCACAACGGAACGAATAGGCTCGCCTTCGGACGGCTGAACATACTCGGCTACAGAAAATATTCTCGATTCAACAGTCATCGGAGATCCCTCTTTCACAGTTGTCGTTACGGTCTTCATCGTCGGCATCCTGACGCACGGCGGGCAATTGCTGGAGCAACGCCGGCAGCCATTCCTGTACCGTCTCCCACACCACATCGAGGTTGATGTCGAAATAGCCGTGAGCCATGCGATTACGCATATTGCGCATGCTGCGCCACGGCACGTCGGCATGCGCCTGGGTGAACTCGACGTAGCCATCCATCACCTTTGTGGCCGCCTCGCCGATGACGATCAGGCTCATGATGACGGCCTGCTGGGTGCGCTTGTCGGCCAAGAAGTCGTCCTTGGCCATCCCTTCCACGAAGCTGCGCGCATCGGTTGCGGCCTGCTGAATGTGGTCGAGGTAATCGGGCAGGCGGTTCTCGCTCATATCGGTTGCGCCTCCGCGAGCACCTTGGCCCGGAACTTCGGCGGCAGGTCGCCGGGAGTCAGCAGATCGACGTCAACGCCGAGCAGCGATTTCAGTTCTTCTTCCAAATCGCCCAAGTCCAACAACGTGGCACCGGGCAGCGCATCGACCAACAGGTCGAGGTCGCTGCCATCCCGGTCGGTGCCATGCAGCACCGAGCCGAAGACGCGCGGGTTCGCGGCGCGAAAGCGGCCTACCGCTTCACGCACTGCGCTTCGCTTCATGTCAAGCACAACAGACGGTCGCATGCGCATCCTTTCTTATCGAAACTCGTTGAGATGATATGCAATCAAGAATAGAATTTCAAGAACTATTTTCGAGAATCGCAATGCCTTGATTCCCGTGCCGCGCCGGTTGCCTTGGCGGGTTTGTCACAAACCTACGTTTTTGAGAAGAAGGAGACTGCATGCCCCGCCGTTCAATCCTCTCCGCCGCAGAGCGCGACAGTCTCTTGGCGTTGCCCGATACCCAAGACGAACTCATCCGGCTCTACACGTTCAGCGAACCCGACCTGTCACTAATCCGCCAGCGGCGCGGTGACGCCAACCGCCTGGGTGTCGCGGTGCAATTATGCTTATTGCGCTTTCCCGGTCAGGGCCTGCTGCCCGACGCTGCGGTGCCGATGCCCCTGCTGCAATGGATCGGACGGCAACTGCGCATCGATCCATCGTGCTGGCCACAGTATGCAGAGAGGGAAGAAACCCGGCGCGAGCATCTGCTTGAGCTGCGTGCATATTTGGGCATGGAGCCGTTCGGCCTGGCGCACTATCGGCAGGCTGTCCATGCCGCGACCGAGTTGGCCTTGCAAACCGACAAGGGCATCATGCTGGCCAACAGTGTTCTCGACGACCTGCGGCACCGACACGTCATCTTGCCGACGCTGGATGTTGTCGAGCGCGTCTGTGCCGAGGCGATCACCCGCGCCAACCGGCAAATCTACGAAACCTTGTCCGAACCGCTATCGGACGCGCATCGTCGCCGCCTTGACGATCTGCTCAAACGCCGGGACAACGGCAAAACGACCTGGCTGGCCTGGCTGCGCCAGTCACCCGTCAAGCCCAATTCGCGGCACATGCTCGAACACATCGAACGCCTCAAGGCATGGCAGGCGCTCGACCTGCCTTCCGGCGTCGAGCGGTCGGTGCACCAGAATCGCCTGCTCAAGATCGCCCGCGAGGGTGGCCAGATGACACCCGCCGACCTGGCCAAGTTCGAGGCGCAGCGGCGCTACGCCACCCTGGTCGCGCTCGCCATCGAGGGTATGGCCACCGTCACCGATGAAATCATCGACCTGCATGATCGAATCCTGGGCAAGCTGTTCAACGCCGCCAAGAACAAGCATCAGCAGCAGTTCCAGGCATCCGGCAAGGCGATCAACGCCAAGGTGCGGCTGTTTGGGCGCATCGGTCAGGCGCTGATCGAGGCCAAGCAAGCGGGCCGCGATCCGTTCGCCGCAATCGAGGGCGTACTATCCTGGGATGCTTTCGCCGAAAATGTCACCGAAGCGCAGAAGCTCGCGCAGCCCGAGGACTTCGATTTCCTGCACCGCATCGGCGAGAGCTACGCCACGTTACGCCGGTACGCGCCGGAATTCCTCGCCGTGCTCAAGCTGCGGGCTGCGCCCGCTGCCAAGGATGTGCTGGACGCCATCGAGGTGCTGCGCGGGGCACTGTTGCAAAGTTAGCGATGAGGCAGCCTTTTGTCTTATTCAAAGGCCTTACATTTCAAAAACTCTGCTTACCAGGCGCATTTCGCCCAGGGGATCACCATAATAAAATGCTGAGGCCTGGCCTTTGCGTAATGCACGCATCACCTCAATACCTTTGATGGTGGCGTAAGCCGTCTTCATGGATTTAAATCCCAGCGTGGCGCCGATTATCCGTTTCAGTTTGCCATGATCGCATTCAATCACGTTGTTCCGGTACTTAATCTGTCGGTGTTCAACGTCAGACGGGCACCGGCCTTCGCGTTTGAGCAGAGCAAGCGCGCGACCATAGGCGGGCGCTTTATCCGTGTTGATGAATCGCGGGATCTGCCACTTCTTCACGTTGTTGAGGATTTTACCCAGAAACCGGTATGCAGCTTTGCTGTTACGACGGGAGGAGAGATAAAAATCGACAGTGCGGCCCCGGCTGTCGACGGCCCGGTACAGATACGCCCAGCGGCCATTGACCTTCACGTAGGTTTCATCCATGTGCCACGGGCAAAGATCGGAAGGGTTACGCCAGTACCAGCGCAGCCGTTTTTCCATTTCAGGCGCATAACGCTGAACCCAGCGGTAAATCGTGGAGTGATCGACATTCACTCCGCGTTCAGCCAGCATCTCCTGCAGCTCACGGTAACTGATGCCGTATTTGCAGTACCAGCGTACGGCCCACAGAATGATGTCACGCTGAAAATGCCGGCCTTTGAATGGGTTCATGTGCAGCTCCATCAGCAAAAGGGGATGATAAGTTTATCACCACCGACTATTTGCAACAGTGCCGCTGATTTTCCGGAAGCTCTTTGTTAAGACGGGCCTTTTTATCATGAAGCTCATGATAAGCAGCATCTGTCAAGGGTTCGGGAATAATGTATGCCTGTTTATCTGACTGCCAGAACCCGGAAAACAAAGGATCTCCCAATGGATTATAGACCGTAAACAACTTGGGACTGTAGCACCCAGGGACAGTCTCATAGCCATCAAAATAATTATGATTGGTTTCTGCTGTTTCTTTCTGAAACTTCTCAACGATAGCCAGAGCCTCCTGGATCGTATTAGCTCCTTCACCTATCTCTAACTCGATGTCAGCCCAGTAAGTTGAAAAACCATCATCGTCAAAACACTTATGGCTGCCTTCCGTGACAATACGTAATTCTCTGCCTTTCCGTATTTCATTGAGTCTGGCATCTTCCTGTATTTTACGGGATCTGGCTAATACATCCTCAACATCCGGGACCTCCTCACCGGGTTTAGCCACATCACGCATTGTCCAGAAAACCTCGGCATCTGGACGGTTTTCATCACATTTCATGCTCAGTTGTTCTACTGCGCTGGAGATAGATAACGCCAGGTCGTAGTTAAATTTACTGTCGACAGCACCGGCATCATATAAAGCACCAAACTCACCTACGGCAGTACCCAGGCGGGATTCGCACTCCTCGGCGGTAATCAGTTCGTTCTCATAAAGGGCCCTGATAACATCAATCTGCCCCTCAATCTTTGCCAGTTCTATTGAATTATCAATATTCATTTATTTTGCTCCGGGCGTGATTGTTATGGCTTCATTTGTGATCTGGCAGTAACGGAGGGTTCACTGACTCCAGGGTACCGGCAGCTTTCTTTGATAGCATTCATAACATCGGATTTCTGGCGCATCGCTTCGAGAGCTTTGTCCACAATATCGTAATAAGCATTACGATCATCCTTCGGAATGCTTAATTCGGCTACGTATGAAGATGCGTCCTCCAGGGCAAACAGTTCAATAATTCTTTCCTTATTCTCGTTCATCCATGCCTTATACTGCTTACCGGAAGCCAGGAAAGAAGAACTCTTATTCTCTTTTTCGATGAATGCGATCTTCTCTTTGTTTTCAGCACTATCAGGATTGTCTCCATTTAATTTACTGATGATAAATGGATCACTGGTAAGGATCAGTACGCTTTTATCCTCGATATTTCCCAGTATCTTATCAAATCGTGCCTCCTGTTCACTTCGTTCATTCAGCGCCCCCTGAGTAACAGTATTGAATAACTCATTCATAACCTTACCTTTCGTTTCCATAACTCCTCCATAATGAAACATCATCAACTATCATATAATACGTATTATATGTAATTTATAAGGAATGGTCACGTACTCGACGTTCAAAAAACACCCTGATTAGTGGTGGTTTAATCATCTGAGCCAAGGTGATAGTTTGCCCTGTGCTCGCTCAGTGGCTTGCAGCAGTAACCCGCAGACCTTCTTAAGTCTGCAGGTAAATTTACCCGATATCTGTGAACAATGACGAAGGTTTCCAGGTACTGCATCGGTTCGAGTAAGTAGGCAAGCCCGATATGAAAATGTGACAAAAAAGCTCCCTTAAGGAGCCTTTTATATCGTAAGGTCTGTCTGAAACGTTGTTTCTATCTCACATTACCAAGCTATGTTCTGCGTTATCAGTTAAGTCGTTCCTTTAGATTCACTAAAAATTAAACCTTGTTTAGTCCAGTGAGTGTTCACCACGAATCTTTTTATCATAAATTCGCTGAATAAGAATTTCTTGCATTCTTCCTGACACTGCACGACGTGTTACCCAGAAGTAAATAAACAGCATGGCATAGCGATATGTTGTTGGGTTTAGTTCTATATAAATGACCAGTTCTTCTGTTTTTTCAGTGTTCAATCCTTTGAAATCATCTTTAAAATCACCTTTAAAATTAGTAAATGATTTCTCGACCCAGGCGCTTAACTGATTGGTGTCATCAAGTGGCGGCGACTGAATTATTCGAATAGACTTGCGTAAGAGTGGTAAATATCCATAAAATATTGGATTACCATCTGTACTATCCCATCTGCGCTCCAGGTCTAACACTCGCGTTCTTTGACGATATTCAGCAGGGTACATTCTTATTATACGCCTAAGCCGAGGAACTAACCTCCTTATTTGCCCGTCATATTTCATCCCTTGTACAGGATCACGTAAAATTTCCTGTATTTTTTCATACCAGAAACTGTGAGCTGCATATTTATCTTCAAGTATTACTATTGATTCATTGAAGTCTTTATTCATGCATTCCTCACCACTTTAAAGGCCGAACCGCCATTGATCTCTAAATCGACCCTTTCTTTTCGGGTGTTCCTGACCATGAATGTTTTATTTATTGGTGCATATACTCCGCCTGCGTTGTAAGCGGTCTGAATATAGCTCCTTGCATCATTAAAGGCTGCTTGGCGTTTTTCGGCATCCACGCGTTCCAGTTTTGATTCTAAATTCTGAAGCATTGCCTCACCCTCTTCTTTGGAAGGGGGGATGGGAACAGCCCAGGCCTCTGATGCCTCCAGATTTTGCCCCTGAGCCTGAAACCTTCCCCTATGAGCCGCTTTAAGAGTCTTAGTTTGCCTTGCCATAATCCAATCCCTTTATGATTTCGATAAATACCTTCTAGAAATTGCCTCTGCCGTTTTCTCCATGCTGGGGTAAACGGTACTTTCGGATATATTTAGCTGAGCGAGTTCTTCGAGTATTTCAAGCTTATTAGTTATTTCGACTCTGTCCAGAGGAAAATCGTCTGTTGTTTCCGGTAGAACCGAATCAAGACCAAACAAAAGAAATGCGCCGGACTGTAACTGCATTCTCTCATTGTTTACTCTGGCCTTTAAAAATACGATTTTATTTAAATCTTCTAATGAAATTCTGTTTCTGAAATACGATTTTTCATTCATAACCAGGTCTGCCACAACTTCACTTAACATTCCATTACCACAGGCATTCCCTTTAGCATCTAACGCTGATAATTCCCGCAATTTTTCATAAGGTATAAGTGACAGGTTAGCAATACAACTCACTGTATCAGAATCGTAGTACTTTATATTTTTTCTTTCCGTTGAGAATGAGATAACCTGTCCACTTTCATCATGGTCTTCACAACAGGCAAAGTAAAGTGCAATCAATGGATTAGAGGTAATATCAAGCAATCGTGTTGGTAATCCAAAATGCTGCATTCGAACAAGCTTATCAATAGTGAACACATCATCTTTAAATTCATTAGGTCTGGCTGTCAGTATTTCACGAATCATGAAAGACTCTGAATTCAGATATTTATACGTTCCATTACCATGTTTTCTGAAAAGTGATGGAATTAGTTCATATTCACTTTTAGAATGCCCTCTATAGTATTTCTCCATTCCAGAATTATTATTTTTCCCTATAAAATCAAGGTATGATTTCACATTACTTATAGCGCGGTATTTTACTTTCTTGAGTGTTGGAACACCTGGTTTGCTTTTATCAACACCGTCTAAACCAAGCTCATTTAACACATCATTCAGACCTTTGTCTTTCACAGCCCAGTGTGTACGACTGAGCGCAAAAGGCCCTAATTCAAGTACTTTTTTATATAATTGAATATCGGGGTTACATATTTCACCTAAATTATGATTGATTTTAAATGAAAAACAAATATCGTCTCCAGACTTTTTAAGCTCACTTATTACACCCTGTCTGATACTGATGTACTCATTATTATCATCCTCCTTCGTATAGACTTCAGTCATAAACAGCACAGGAAGTCTTTCCAGAAACCCAAATGTGTTGCGCCTGATAGGTATTAACCTGCTGTATAATTCACTCGGTGTACCTTCCAGCATTCTGGATATTGGAAAGCTGTCCTTACCCTCGATGATATTCGGGTTCATACAGTCCCAGCGGTCATAAACAGCCGGTTCGCCGGCCATGATTAAACTAAACATGGTAATGCCCTGATTTTATTCATGAAAGTTTGATTATATTTATCATACCCCTCCATTCTGTATGAAAGTATCCTCGCTTGTCCATGCTTGTTTGTCTCTCATAAGTCACAAATTTTTGAATGTTTGTTTTATTCAAATTCTTTATATTTGATAGGCTGCAACAATCAAAGTTCATGTTTTTACCCTACATTAACCCACACCCATCTCAAACCACCTTAAAACATGCCATTTATACCCCCTGGAATGCCAGTATTTCCCACTATCACCAATAATTCTGAGATTTTATCCATAATCTAACCTCACGCCTAAAACGAGCTGGTTAAAACCACAGGATGGACAAACCAACCCGTTCGCCCAATACTGATGACGAACCCCAGGTTCATATGTATTGTAAATTTCACTCCGTTAGAGGAATTCCGAGATGGGTAAAGTAGTTAAATTCAAACCAAAGCAGGAAACTGCTAAACGTGATCCGTGGTGTTCGCCGCTCACACTGGCTGACGGCACACAAATTTCCGGTGGTGCTGCTCGCGAAAAACGCCTGAAGGCTGTTGGTGGTGTGGAAGAGCTGCTGCGTCAGACGCTGGCCAACGCGTCTCACATTGCATCCAAGACAGGCTAACCCCCTGAAAAGAGGTAGAAAATGGGATTTTTTGATAACAATACGTTCACCGGCAACATCGCCCGTATTCAGGAGATGAAGCAGGGTAAAGCCGGGAACAAGAAAATCAGCGATACCTTCAAAAAAGAAGGTATGCAACTTGAACCTCACCACATTAAGGCATTATGTGAGGCAGTGCCCGAGCTGAAGAAAAAAGTTCTCAGGAAGAAAACGGCACAGGCTGTGATTTCCGAATGCACAGCCAGCAGTACAACAGAGCGTAGTTCCGGAGGTGATTTTGTTCCTGAAGGAACCTGAAACCGTTAGCCTGAAAGGCAAATATCAGCTGGTACAGTGATATTTGCCTTTTCCCCACCAGTTTTTTCCCCCTCTTGTTCTGCGTCAAAAGTGTTATAGATCCGCACGCCCTCCCCTGCCCCGTTTTTTCCAGAATTTCCTGGATATGCCCCCTGCCCTTACCTCAGACCACAACATAAAGTGGCCCGCTGCCGCGTACACCTGAATTAATCAGGGACGCAGGATCTTTTTTATGCGTTAAAACTCGATTAATGGCAAAAAGTTACGCAATGAGGATCTTCCGTCAGGTATTTATTTTCCGTGCAGCGGCCAGAATGATGATGCACAATACTGTACAGAGACACAGTTATCCGTACCTGAACCTGCGAAAAAATTTCGTATACAAAAATTTGGGTGCGTGCGGATTTTAAATTCTGAGGAAAATTCAGGGCTATGACTCAGCAGAATTCACGTAGCGCGCTGCGCGATTTTTCAGGCCATGTGGTGATCGGGGACCAGAACAACGCGTCACTCTGGCATCAGACAGACTGGAACCGGGCAATCACCCTTCGCAGGATGGTGATCGCCAGCGGCGCGGGCCCGATGTATCTTCTCGCGCCGGAAGTCTCTGCCCTCCTCTGGTATATGGAAGATCTCCGGCAGCTGGCGTATTTCTCCACGCTCTGGAATACCGGCGCCAGGCCAAACGAGGGTCTCGCCCTCTCCCGCCAGGATTTTGACATGAATGCAGTTCAGCCTTTCGTTACCCTCAGAACGCTGAAGCAGAGAAGCCGCGGCCGCGGCAGGCCTTCGAAGGATGAAGCTGTTAAACGCTCGGTGCCGTTGTTCGATCCGTCGTATGCGAAACTCATGCGCCAGTTCTTTGCCACCTTCCCTACCGCTAAATCTGCGCCACTCTGGCAGGAGTCGCATGATACGGTTGGCCGGTGGCTGAAGCGTGCCGTTGACCGTGCAGCCCAGGATGGCGTCACCTTTACCCTTCCGGTCATTAACCCGAAAACACTCCGTCACAGTTTTGCTGTTCACCTGCTCTATAACCGCGTGCATCAGCGTGAGCTTCAGGAACTGATGGGTCACAAGTGCGCTGAGAGTACGCAAATTTACACCCGTATCTTCACTCTCGACATTGCAGCCGGCAATCACATCACCTTCAGCTTCGACAGTCAGACGGCCGTTGAGGCCTTACGTCTTGGCAGTTCAGACACCTCACTTCTATCCGGGTAGACTCGGACGAAATTTTCGTGTACGAAATTTTTGTCCGCTGCCGCACTACTCCCCTGCATTAATACTCATAACGCCCATGGCCGGTTCTGGATTACATCTCACCTGATGATCTTCGTAGCCGGTTCTCTTACACCGAGATGGTTCTGATTTCTCTTTGCTACTTTTTCGTATACGAAAATTTTTAGCATTGGCTTTTCCTCGGGTGTGTTTAAACGTTTATGCCCCGTATAACTGATTTTTTTGTTGCCGTTAGAGTTAACAAGGTAGAGTCATACTTCAACACGAACATTGAGTTTATGAATGCACCTGGCGCCCTGATACCCTGAAGGACTTTTCGTATACGAAAAGTTTGTGGTTTCGCCCTTTTTTTACCCCAGGCTCACAGACGTATTAGCATCATCCGTACCGGATGGAATTATGTCTTACTGATTTTCGTACACGAAAATATCTAGCTATTCTCCCGATGCCTGCTCATAAGCACCAGGAAGGGCTTCACCAGTTTATCGTACACAAACTTATCTTCTGCCGACGTCACTACTCCGAACCAGTAAGATAGTTGTAACGACAAGTAAAAACTCCCTGAACCTGGATTTTCGTACACGAAATTCCAGTGTTCCATGGAAGAAAGCAGATAAGTTCAAACTGGTCACCGTTCACTTCCGGCAGTACTACACCATTCTTCGGCAGTGAACATAGCATAGTCGTCATTCAGCCCGGCTATAGAAGGATCTGCCACTTCATTCGACCAGGTTGAGCTATGATCGTGTTAATTTTTCGTACACGAAAATTTTAAGGTCTATAAGCAGAAGAAAAGGTCGATCAGATTATGGCTCATCTTCAGCCATGCTACACCATACAATCTCAGTGAAAATTGTATAGCCTCGAATATGTCCGGCTCTCGTAGTAGCTGCCGGTATCATTAGCCCAAGTTACGCCGTTTCCGCTTTTAATTTTCGTACACGAAAATTTGCTGAACCTTATCCATCTGACATGTGCCTGTGTATTTATTTTATGAAGGGAAGGGGGCGGGCAGACCATGACTTTTCATACGCGAAAATTTTGAAGTCTATAAGCAAGGGAGAAAAGGGGACGAGTAGGTTACAGTAAATCTGTTAAAGCGCGATACGTTTTTTTCGTCAACGAAAATTTATAGGCGCAATTTTCTCATTCGTCCTGGGCTCTTCCGAGGTCATACCGCCAAGTTAAGCATGGGGCTCGTCTGCGTTTTTCGTATACGAAAAGTTTTACATCCGAATCCAGGGCAGTACAGACGGCCATTAAAGAAGTGGCTTATAAGTTAGAGCGAAGTTCATCTTTTTCGTATACGAAAAATCCACCCGATTTGTATCGTCCAGCCAGTTTGTGGTAAATCACAAAAGTATGTGAAAAGTGTATTTTATGTCGTGGTGAAAACCGATTAAGTGGTAATTCTGGTTACACCATAAATCCTGTACGAATCGGCTATCTCATACGTTAAAACCTTCAACATCATTACTTGTCATTAATACCGAATACAGGGATTATTTAATTGCACCGGGTCTGTCACAGGCCAATTATCTGATACTAGATTACACCGTTTGTAATTATGGATTCCTCTGCTTACTGTCATTATCCAAAAACAGAGCAACATTCTGCACTATAGATTATTCGTAAAATTGAAATTTAAACAGGATTTGCAGAGTTGAACTGCCATATAAAAGTGTTTTTTAAAGGTCCATTAATTTGGTACAAATGATAAATATCATCTGTAAACTGACAGACCAAATGACTTTTAGCACATTACAGTATTCTGAATTTTTTAATTTTAGATTCAGCATCATCTGTATTATCCGTTATACTGCCAACATGCCGGTGCTGCTCAAAGACCTTTCCACGGGGGTGGTTTGTTGATGGGTTGCCCGGCTTTTCTATTTTTTATTGGGCTTCCGAACTATCCGAAGAAGATGATGATGGCCAGAGCAAGGCGAAGAATTTCGTATACGAAAATTTTGGAGTCCATAAATTCTCCTGACCAGGCTGGCCAGGAGAACATGTGGTGTCACATTGAAGGTTTTTGAAGATTTGAACTATCAGTTTTTTTTATCATATCCAATTGATTATCCTCACTATTTAGCTGTTCTTCAAACCATGAAACGGGTGCGCTTTCGTTCTCCATACGCAGTTTTTCCGCGGCATCTTTATATGCCATATGACTGGTATAAAACATAACGACAGGTGAGTCCCAGAATTCTTCCGCTGCGATGGTACGGGTGACCGGAGAGATCCCCAAAAACTCGTTGTACTTCTCCTGAAGCACGTCCTCAGTACAGATACCTCGTTCTGCGAGATCCGCAAGATACGGTGCAAGTGTTTCCGTTAGAAATCGCAGTGCCTCTCCGCTTCTGAATTTATCCGCTACCGCCAGATCATCATCCTCGAGGTAATAATTAAAGACATGAGGCTTATTAAGTAAATCTGCATATCTATCATGGAGCTGAGATAAAAGAGAATCGACCCTTTCAACATTGTCGGGAGACGTTGTTATAGATGCCGGCTCCGGGATGTCAGTCACGGTGTTCGGCTGAAAAATACGAAGGAAATTAATACGAAGATTCTCTGCTACTTTAAGCCGGAGATCTGAAGCAGTTAATTCGTCACTAAGCTCATTTTGCAAACGTGCAGAAGCAAGAACAGGCTGAAAGTAATCAGCCGGTGTTACAGGAGTAGACATAAGTAATTCCTTACAGGCTGTGAAGTGCTATCACGCTATACGTATTGAATGGAATTTATGCTATCTCGAATTAACAATTAACAGATCAACTACTGTCATCATCTGCACATCTTTCAGAACGCACCCTAATCTGGCTGGATTGCCCAGAATCACCTCCCTCAAGACCAGGATCTATACCTTTGGCAGTTACGGATACTAAACAAAAGCTGGGGGCAGTTATCTGATGTACACCATAATTAACGTTCTGATCATGCCCGACAACAGCCTCCCGAAGAGGGATGACATCCCGTTTGCTGGCCAACTTCATGGATATGACATGCTGATATCGCGCGACCGTCTGACGGCTGAGTGAAGTAGCCGCTGCGATTGCAGTCAGGGTGATTGAAGTACCAAGTTCCGTCAGTCTGGCCACGGCCAGGCGAATCTTTCCTTCCGTACTACTGCGACGTTTCTCATGCGTCCTGGTTGCTGACAGTCTTTGTCTTTCCTCGATGGGAAGCGATTTATCCAGCCCCATCGCACCACGATGGCATCGTGAATTACCGGTGTAGAAATCCCACGTCCACCGTGACACGCTTTTTACAGTGGCATTGACCTGTGAAAGGGAAAGGTTGGCACTGAAGCCCCTGGCGCGGAAATTGTTATGGTTATACGCATAGGCAGCGACCTCCTGCTGGAAGCGCTGATAGCTCGAGGATTCACGCATTCTGGCCACAATTGAGTAGGCGTAATAACGCAGCTCTTCAAACAAGGTGCAGTGACGGGAATGTGCCACGCTGTCGAGGTCCGGGCCCTTGCTCCAGCTCCTCTGGGGTAATTCAACATAGTCAGCAAGTTCACCCAGCTCGAACTCGCGATCATGAATCTCAGTAGTGTCCCACCAGGGGTGGAACGGTGTCTTGGCCACAGGCCCGGAATAGGCGACGTCTGCATCGAGCTTTATGGCCATAGCACGATAGATGGCTTTCATGTACTGCAGGGGACGGCTGCGGGCATTCTCTGTTGTGCAGACAGGGATTATTGCGTAGTAGAGGTGAGCATGACCGTTTTCACGGTTTCTGACGATGAAGTTTGGTGCCGGCAGTCCCTGATCGTCCCAGATGTTCGCATTCGAATGGTCCAGATCGAAGATCAACCAGGACACCATTCCACTGCGGTTAACCTGCATATAGGGATAGCGAATGGCATACGCCACCGGTCGGACAATAGCGGCCGTTTTGTTGTCACTGCATCTCGGCAGGAACGGCGCTTCGCTCAGCAACCGTCGAGCTGAAGAGGAGCGGGACCACGCAGCTGGCTGAACGCTCATGGCGTTACATCCAGTACGCATAAAATGATAGTCGCCAGAGGCGGGCAGACCGTAGAGCACGTTTTAGACGAAAAAATCATCATAAATCCTTTTTAAGGTGCGCAGAAAACTTGCGAGCCTTCAAAAGAGGAAGTAAGATGACAACACGTGCCTACCAGAGCATTGTTGTTGTTGATTTGTAGCGGACGTTACCAGCGCCTACCACGCGTCTCTTTCTTACTTCCTCTCGAATCGGCTCGACAAACTAGTTGTACAAGACTTAAATACAGGGACTTTGTGTTACCAGCACAAAGTCCTTTGTCTTTTCAGCCCTGGACTTCATCTTCGTCGATTATCTTAACTTTTACTTTCTTGAGTTCTCCGGTTTGCGAGGACAATGTTTCCAGCGCATGAGCTGTATTTCTGAAATAGCGGGGCATCTTGTTCGCCGTTGAAAGCCTGACCGTCTGATTGAAGACAGTCACAACATCCACAACCTTTCGCTTTCTCTCATCGGATCGATCCGTTGAGATAATTACGCCAGAAACGCCACCTGAGATCGCCAGTTCAGTAAAAACCTTTAACTGCATGATTTTACCTTCCTTTGCGACATTTACTAATCATTTATTATCAGTATACAATGCCTGTATCGCAAGGTATTTTTAGCAAAATCCCGATCTTTTCGATCTGGTAGAAAATGAGTACAAAATGAACAGTTCGGTAGCCAAAAATCAACTCGCTTCACTCCGTAACAACCGGATACTTCGCCGTGCAATAATTCCAGGTAAATATCATATCGCGGCCAAACTAATGGCCCGCTCTCTGAATATCCCGGTGGGTGAAATCTACGATCAAGCCGTTGAACAATTTCTGGCTACCCCTCCGGCTAAAGAGGACTTCATTCTCGTCGGCAGAAAAAACAACCCACCTAAAGTCAGCTTCTGGCTCAGTTCACACCTGAGTGAAAGAGCAAAAGCACTGGCTGAGTCCCTGGAACTGACCGAGCATGAAGTACTGATTACTGCTATCAACGACTACGCCAGGAAGCATAATTTTGACCGTATTAAGACCGCAAAAGGGACAGGGTCCTCTAAAAAGCCCTAAAATTTCACGCAGTACATATAGCATGAAATGCGGTACAGGATCCCGCACATTTTTCAGCATTCCCTCCTTTAATGCATAATTGCACTTAGAGAACACCATTTCCATTCGTAAAATACATGATAAGCGCATCCTGTAGCCGCTGGAAACAGCACCTGAAGATCTCCCCCCCTGAAACACATACCTTGATCTGAATGCAATACAGAGCAGGGGAGGTGTTGGACAACCCGATACGGGGCGTCAGATATAGTTTCTTAGAAAAATTATTGATAGAAAATAGCAGGGTTCCTTTTTCGCGATAATTACATATAATACGCATTACATGTAACTTTTGCGGCCGCGAGAAATTCATAATGGATGATTCACAAAATTCGAAAAAAAGCCCCACTGAACAGCATCAATTAACGAGAACAGCGGAAGAAATCTCAGATATTCAGAGGCTTCTTGATGAGGCACGTGAGTCCGTTCTCTCATGTCGTCGCTTATCCAAGGCATCGTTGATAAATACCGTGACGAATCTCGGTCTGGTCGTACTCGTAGCGATCATGTTCATGGTAATCCTTACGCAGAAACGTGAATATTTTGCCACAAATCCCGAAGGTGGAATTACCCCACTTGTTGCTCTGGACCGACCAATAATCACCGACGACGGCGTAAAGCTAGTAGCACGTGACTCTCTCTACCTGATTATGAATCTCAATTTCGATACGTATAAACAGGATATTGAAAGAGGGCGTTCTGGCTTCGTTGATGAAGGACTGGCAAATATTCTTCAGGCGATGAAGGAAGCCGGAATATTCGACATCATGAAAAAGTACCGAGTTAACATACGGACTGAATTTGGCCCCGCAGTTATTACTGCTAAAGGCATCAGCAAATCAAAAGTTGCCTACTGGAAACTTGAATACCCCATCACGATCAGATTCGTTGGTCAAAGCTCAGTTACAAGGCCTATGAACTTCACGCTGCTGACAACCGTTAAAGCAGTCGAACCAAAGGTAAACCCCGCAGGGGTGGCTATTTCACAGGGAATTACCCGGCCTGTTAAAGATTCGGCCGTTAACTGAGCGAGATAACCAAGGGTGGTAATAATGAATTACAAGATAGCATTCGTGGCCACACTACTGGGACTGATTTGTCAGCCATTGAATGCGGCCGTTTCGTCTTCTGGCAATGTGTCAATTGTGCCCTCAGTGGACCCTACCGATTCAGCGGTTCCTTTTCCTGATGGTCCTGGTGCAGAAAAGGGTACCGGTGACCAGGCGCAGATGCGTGCGTCTTTGAACAGCACCACAGCTGATAGCGCCGCAACTTCGCGGCGTTTCCCGGATCAGACGTCTTTCGAGCCAACACAAGCCGATTCTCAATCGACAGGTGGCGCGTCCTCACGTTCGGGACGTAGCGGTAATCAGCAGGAGATGATGTCAACCAAGCAGGCCTTGATGGAAGGAATTCGCCCGGGAAATCTGTCTCCGGAGGATATTAGGGAAGCGTTGTCCGCCAGGGATGAGATGAGCGCCAGTCTGAACACTCCTGTAATAAATGCAGTCCCTCAGATCACCTCTCAAACCATCAGTCTTTCTCCGGGAGATGCGACACCTGTAGTCCGTGTCGCACCTGGGCGACCGACATACATTGTTTTTGAAGATATCACCGGCGCGCCATGGCCACTTGAGTATCCCCCGATAAATCATAGCGGTGCAAAACGATTCTATGTCAGTGGCTTTGAAGATAAGCCTTTTGTGACTATTCAGCCCTTGGTCACATACGGGAATGGCGATGTCGGTGTGATACTGAAAGATTTGCCTGTGCCTGTTGCTTTAGTACTGGCAAACGCAGAGCCCTCATCCGCTGACAAAGTGTATAAATATGACAGCCGGGTGAACATTCGTATCCCGCGTCGCGGTCCCCTTGCACCAGTCAATACAATCACCACAGTAAACAAAATCGCACTCTCCGATCCCGAACTGCAGTCACTGCTGGATGGTATACCACCAAAAGACGCCAACAAGCTTAAAACAGACAACAAACGAGTCTCAGTCTGGCGCCGGGCTGACAAGCTGTATGTCCGTTCTGTACTTGAGTCTCGCACCCAGTTTTCCAAGACGCTTTCCTCTGCAGATGGTACCCACGTCTATGAAATGGAGATATCTCCATTCATTACGATGATGGAGCAGGGCAGCACTATCACGGTCAAAGTGGAGTTATAGGTCATGGCCAAATCGAAAATCCTTAAATCCATAATGGGTGGTGATAAATCCCGGAACGCTTATATCGCCGGTGGTTTTTTTGCCTTCATCATTTTTGCAATTGCCATCATGTGGATTGTTTCTGTTAGCTCTAAGCCCTCAGAAGAATCAAAATCCCAGATGGCCAGAATCACAAGCCGGCAGGATATCTCAACCGGCGAGAACAAGGCTTATACCAAGCAAATAGAAACCTTCAACACCAGGAAAGCAGAGGAGGCGACGAATAGCGGCTCAAGCTGGATTTCCATACCCGCGTACTACGACATAAAAATTGATACGCCGGCCCAGCAAAGAGCCAGTGCGCCGGTAAAGCAAACCGTGTTGAAAGAGCCAGAGAGCTCTCAAATATCTACCGGAATGAAACCTGCCAACATTGCACGTCAGGAAGCGCAGGAGCTTCTGGCGCAGCTTTCTACCTCGTGGTCATACTCTGAACCGTCTGATGCACCAGTGAGAACTGCACCTGAATACGCGCAACGCATCATGCCAACAGTAACGACTAACGCATCACTGAACGCGGCGGCCCCCGTTGTGGCACCCACGATCGCACCTTACCGTCTGTATGAAGCCCTTAAAATTTGTCCGGCTAAATCGCTGGTCAAGCTTGATACCAACACCAACTCAGCCGTGCGGGCAACGCTCATTTGCAAGGAACTGGCCAATGCGACGATCTTCGCCGGCGGGTACAAGTTGGTAGGTGAGGACATTGATATGACGTTCTCACTCATGACCTACAAGGGTGAAACCTACAAAGTTCAGGCTAAGCCAGTAGATCTCGATACTGGTCGCTCAATGCTATCTGCAGAGATCAATAACAACTACATTCGCCGCATTCTTGTGCCGGCACTGGCCAGAGCGACTCAAAAAGTCGGAAGCCTTTATGAGAACCAGTCAAACAGCACAACCTATGTCAGCAATGGCACGGTAGTAACTGACAATTCTGGCAAGGTTGATGCCGATCAGGTGAGAGGGACGTTCATCGGAGGTCTTGCTGAACAAACGGCAAAAGTACTTGAAGCGGATAACGCGAGAGTACCGCCTGTCCAGGCGACACGGGATGAGTCGACTTTTGGGATTATGTTCCTGTCACCGGTAATGAGCTCAGACTCAGTGGATAAGAGCAAACAGACCACCCCTTCAGTTCCACAACAGCCCGCAGCACAACAGCAGATGGACAGCCAGCGGCAGGTACTACAGCAGAGCAACATGCTTTCGCCAACTCCGGCTTCAGAAAATGGACCTGTGTTTGGACCTGGTTCAGTGCAAATCAATTAAAAAAATTTATCCCAAAATTATCATTTAATAGGTATTATTTGTAATGAAAGCTAACAATGGTCTCGATGATACCAATGATTTCACTGAAGCATTTATGGCTGATGACATTCCGGAAACTGAGCCGGTAGCTCCTGAAGAAATGGTAGCTACCAGACCAGCCAAAAACCCGAAAAAGGGGACCAATCTTGTCCGTTACCTTATCTACGGTTTTGGTGGACTGGTGCTGCTTTTCGTTATTCTGTTCATCTGGGCAGCCGTAACGGCAGACAGTTCAGAAACAGCCAGACAACAGCAGACGCAGCAGGCTTCTCACGAAACAAATCTTGAGGCTACAGGAACCGGAACCGTACCTGCCGCTTCAGTTACAGCAAAACCGATCGAGCATGAGCCTCAGGAAGAGGATTTTGAGGACGTTGCACAACTCAAGGCGCAGCTTAACGCTGCCCAGCAAAACACGGCCATCAGGGATGAGAAGTATAAAGCCCTGGCCAGGGCATACATTCAGTTACAGGCGGATTACAAGTTACTTCAGGATAATCAGAACAAATATAACGGCCGAAATACGACTAATAAACCGGAATATGCTGTCCTGCCAGTGCTTAAAGGTGTCTCTCTTGTCTCTGTTTATGACGGATACGCTTTTGTGAAGAAAGGGAACACGGTCTATTCAGTTAAAAAAGGAGATAAAGTCAACAATGCGATCGTAATTGAAATAGATCCTGTTCTCAGGAAGGTCATTACGGCCAAAGGAGTGATTGAATAATGGAAGAGATGTCGGTTGCGTTTATAAATCTTATAAACAATATCACGGTCCCTTTCTGGTCACTCCTTTGGGCCATCGGCGGAGCAATGGGAACGGTATGGATTATTTCCCTCGGTTTGAAAATGAAACGAGGTACAGCACCTGGCGCTCCAGCGGTTACAGCCGGTGAGATATTTGGCGTACTGGCCATTGCGGCATTTATTGCAAATTATGGTAGCTGGATTGGCGCATTCAGCAATAGTGCCGGGCTCGGAGATGTTAGTTTCGGGGTGCTTTCTTATGTAGATGAAGGGGGCAACTTAGGTAAATTCGCAGGTGTAATTAATGCTGCTCTTACCTTTGTTTCTATGATGGGCGGTCTTTTCGGTATGAAGGGACTTTACCTGCTGAAACAAAAAGCCAGTGGCGAAGGTAAAAGCGGCGATCTGTCGATGCAGGCCATTATTCATATTGTTAGTGGCGGTTTTTTAGTTCAAATAGCACAGCTGTTATCGGCTTTTGCCAACAGCATCTGATAAATACACAAGGAATATTTCATGCGTAAACTTTCAATTTCAAATTTTAAAAAGATTATGAAGTATGCAGTTCTGATGCTGACTACTTATTTACTTTTTAGTGCTCCTGCAAGCGCAGCGACTTTGCAGGACATCATGAACAAAGCTAAGGAGGTCCTGTCAAGCGGCAAGGATTTAGCGATCGTTCTGGGTTATGTTGTAGCTGTAATTTGTATCATTGTCGCCGGTTTAAAACTGAAAGCAAAAGCTGAAGGTGATCAACAAGTTAAAATGTATCAGATTATCGGCTTATTCTGCGCAGCTATTATTCTAGGCGGCGGAGCTTTCTGGGTTCAGACCACTGCTGACTCACTCGGCGTAGAAATCCAATCCAATATTTAACATTACATGGCTCAGGGGCAACCCTGGGCCTGGAATTTTTGACATGGCCAAACGACTGACAGCTGACGAAATATTCAGGGAGTTTGCCACAACGGATTCTCCTTTCGAAAAGTGGCGCTTATTTAGTCACATCACAAATGAAGCCACCTTCATTTTTCTACCCAATCACCTGCAGAAAAATCTGTGCAATCTGCAGTTCGGCATTTTTGAAGAATTGCATAGCAGTGACACGGAAAAAGTAAAAGCGGCTCAAGCGCTGATGAAATGGCTTTTATCCCACCAGGCCATTGTCAGGGAACATTATCAGAGCGCAAGTCCGGCAGCGGTTTATCGCGTACTTAAAAGCATGACTCCAGAGCAGATTGAGCAGGTGAAAGAAGTTAACAGAAACCTCTTTCTGGTATTCAACCCGTCCCTTCTGACTTTCAAAAAGCAAAATTTTATCAACAAATTCCTATTCTGGAGAAAATAAAATGGACGGGTTCACCCGATTTTTAGCCTCATTAGCTTCATCCACTTTCAATAAACCACTCCCGGAATATTCAGGCTGGGATTCTGTCGTTCCACTTACAAAACGCGACCTGGATAACGATACATCTCTGGAAAAGCCCTACATTTTCACGACTGAACAAGGTGAACTTATTACCTTTTTCGACTTGCAGGGTGTTTTCCAGATCGTAGGGAAGGACCATTTTGCTGAAATGCTGAATGAGCTCTGCATGAGTCTACGCCCTCTATGCAATAAATATGGTATCGATTTCTGGATTTCCTATGAGGAAGACCCCGACCGCGCTTATGACGAACTTGCGCGTATCGTAGCTCCGCAAATTATGGCCAGTCGCAGAATGGGTCTTAAAGTTGAGGATATCATCCGTTCGCGCATCTCCAAAAATGCAAGCCGCTGCCATTTTGAACAAAATTTTCTTGTGATGAAAACCGGTCTTCTTGCACTTGCCAAAGAGACGATGAAGGAAGAGATGGGGGAGAAAGCCCGCAAACGTAAGGCGCTCAAATCCAACCTAATTCCTCAATACGGCCAGGATCTCGACACGATCTACGAATCGCTGCGCACATTGCACATCACAAACGTGGATCGTGTAATTGATAATTTCAGGCTGTGCGACAAGAGCGGGACCTCCGGTATTATGCTGCGCCGACTCGATGTTCATGAGGCGGCCAGAGGCGTTCGCATAATGCTTGAACGAGAGCGCACTTCACAGAACTGGGTTCCCAAACTTATTACTGACGGCCCGACACCACGTGGCCGTCTGAAGCACATTGATGATTTCATTCCGACCAAGCTGAAATGGCAAATATGCGTATCGAACCCGTCCATTATCGAGGGTACCCCGTACATTGATACGGGTGAATTCGCGCACGCGAATATGCATATGGAGCTGGCGCCGCAGGAAATTCGCCAGTTCAGCGAACTCCTGCAGAACATGGACCGCACCATGCCATTTCGCTGTACGTTCCACCTGTCTCCTCGCGGCCTTGATAGCTGCAAACTCAGGGATTTCACCACTCAGCTTGTTGGCTTCTTTGGCCAGCCAAAGAAGGTTAAACAGGCTCTCGATTACCTGAAAGAGACAGATGAGCACGACCCGGTTATGGCCATGCAGTTTAATGTATCCACCTGGGCGCGTGATACAGATACCTTAAAACGTCGTGTCAGCACACTGGATTCGGCTATCCAGGGATGGGGGGTTTGTTCAATGTCCGGTGCAACCGGCGATCCGGTAGCTTACTGGACTGCCACAGTGCCCGGTTTTTCTAAAGGAAATCCCTCCACAGTAATGACACCGCCTCTGAGAGAAGCAGCTGAAATGCTGCCACTTTCCCGGCCAGCCTCACCATTTATTAACGGCTGGCTTCCGATGTGTACTCCGGATGGGAAGATTATCCCCCTCCATTCCTATTCTGACCTGCAGGACACCTGGATACGAATTTCTTCAGGAACACCTGGTTCAGGTAAATCCCTGAAGATGAACGTGACAAACTTCGCGTTCGCAGTCGCTCCGGGCTACTCCAGCCTGCCTCTGATGTTGATGCTCGATGTGGGTAAAAGCTCGTTTGGCACGATCTATCTCATCAAAGATGAACTACCAGAGCATCGTAAAAATGAAGTGATGGCCATTGAGCTCGAAAACAGTCGCGAATACTGCACCAATATTTTCGACACCCAGCTCGGACTTCGTCTGCCCCTGGCTCACGAAAGGGAATTCATAAATAACTTTATCAAACGTCTATGCGCACAGCGGAAAACCAGTGAAGAAGGTGTCACTTCTTTGCAGATCCCTGAAGGGGTCGAAGGCTTTGTCTCCCAGCTCATCGACATGGCTTACAAAGCTACTGAAAACCCTGAATCTCAGTTCCATTACGAGCCAGGTCGGGACCACAAAGTGGACACGGCACTGGCTGAGATCCGTCAGACATCCGAACGTGATGAACGTTGGTGGGAAACGGTCACCTGGTGGGAAGTGGTTGATATGCTTTTCGACGCCGGTCACCCGCAACTGGCAGCGTCTGCCCAGCGATTTGCTGTACCCGAGTTCACCATGTTGTCGAGTATTGCTGCATCAGAGCAACTCAGCAACCTGTACCCAGAATTAAGAGTCAGTGAAACCGGCGAAAGTATCCAGCAGTATGTTATCCGTCATTTACGTGACGTAGCGACCACCTTCCCCATGTTCGCTGGCCGCACGCGTTTCGAAATATCTTCTGAAACCCGAATACTGTCCGTTGAACTCGGAAAGGTGCTGGCGACCAAGAAAGAACATGCTGGTCTGTTCTATATGCTGGCGCGGCATCTCGGTACCCGTAGCTTCTTCCTCGATACCGAAACATTCATGCCTTACTGCCCCGACCGTTATAAGGCGCATCATGAAGCGCGCATCCTGGCCAACCGGGCTGAGAAACGCATGATCGCCGCCGATGAAACGCACAATTTTAGCGACGATCCCTTCACGTCAAATCAGTTTGTTGTAGATGGGCGCCAGGGGCGAAAACTGGGCCTTGTCATTGAGCTGGTATCACAATACCTCAAAGACCATCACCCCCTGATCCGCGAAGCAGCGACTGACGTCTTTGTTCTGCGTGGCGGCAGCGCCAGTGATGAAAAAATCCTTCAGGAAGAATTTAAGGTCACGCCTGAAACAATCATTCGCCTGCGCCGGGAATGTCGTGGTCCCGGGCCGAACGGCGCCAACTTCCTTGCTTTCTTCAAGACCCAGCTTGGTAATGTCTGCCACATCCTGAATAACACCGCGAGCGCTACTGAGTTGTGGGCCTTCAGTACCAGCCAGAAAGACACAATCATTCGTGATGAGCTTTATAAACGTTTTGGTACAGACGTTGCGCGATCGCACCTGGTTAAACGCTTCCCCTCAGGCAGCTCCTCAAGCTACCAGGAACGCATCAAGGAACGTGGGCTTAATCAGGAAAACCAGACCGTAGCGGGCTACCTGATTGAAGAGATATCGAAAGAAATCCGGGACGGAGCATAAGATGAATTTTCGAAAGAAACTATTGGTCCTAGTACTTGGCTGTACTGTCAGCGGCGGAGTATGGGCAGCTATGCAAGTAACAGATACAACTCTGATTACTGTAGTAAAAACAGGGTTCAATGCACTTGCGATTCAGATTGGTACATTCCAGACGCAGATGGGGACACTACTCACTCAAATTGGATCTTCGATCAATCAGAACGGCAGCAAAGTGGCAACGACCGTCGAAGCTGCCGCAAAAGCCGATCGGGAATTTCAGACGGAGAAAAGCCGTCAGGAGCGCATCAATAAAACGAAGCACGATCTGGAGGTTTCCAGCAGTATTTGTAGTGAATCCGCATCGGGTGGTGCCACTTCTGTATCTTCCGGCAGCAGTGCAGCGAAGGGCTCTTTGCGCCCTGGTGGGGGCGGGGTGGCTAACGCAAGTATCAATAATGCCGTAAATAAACCAGCAGTAAACCCGACAGCTGACGCTTCTCGCTCTGCAGCCGTTCACGCGAAATACTGTGACGCGATTGATTATGCGGCATACGGCGGCTCTGATGCCTGCCCGGCAGTAAATACCAGTATGCCCGGTGCAGACAAGCGTGTTGATTCTCTTATGACAGGGGCAGGTAAGGATGGGAAAAAACCTGATCTTACCTTTTCTCAGGAGCAGACCGACGTTGCCCGGATGTATATCCAGAACTCGACGCGCCGCTCGATAAGCAAAGACCTGACAAAAGCTGAAGCAAGCAGTGCGGCCGGGAAAGTGTACCTGGGCGTCACAACCCAAATGAATGCTTCCATCAGCGCTGCGGCTGACCCTCAGGAACGTATGCTTGCTGAACGCCAGCCACTTGATGAAACGAAAGAGCTGCTGCAGGAAGCCCTTCAGTCACCAAGCGCGAAATCCTATTTCGACGAAACCGCGTCAGACGTAGCCCGTTCAACGGGGAAAATGTCGAAAGCCGAATTCCTTCAATTCGAAGTGGGTCGCAGATATGCAAATACTGCATATCAAAAGGACCTGCAGGAGATGGACGGGGAAAATCTTCAGCGGGAAATCATCCGAGTAAATGCCCTCCAGAATTCACTGCTTCTGGAACTGCGTAATGAAATTCAGGCTGGTAATGTCGTGGCCGGACAGCAGCTCGCTTCACAGGTCAGGGCTGAATATGGTCCGTTACTCGATAAGCAGTATCAGGCGATCGGTGCACGCATGGGTGGAGAGTAATCATGAAATTAAAAACAATTGGCAAAGCCGTATCCTCTCCAATCTGGGTACCGTTACTTCCGCTTGTCTACACCATAAAGCGACTGCAGCGAACTCACGATAACAGCCGCGCCGTTATCGGTGCTCTCCATGCCGACATACGGCAAAAGCTGGCCGCGCGCAAAGGCCAGGCCCGGACGGAGGACCAACAGGAAGACAGTGCAGAACTGTCGTTTGAAGAGGCTGTACAGCTTGCTGAAAGAAATGCGGCCATCCGTGGACAACAATACAGTCTCGCAGAAGTGCGACAGATGCTGGTCATCCGGAAGCGAATGATCCTGGCGCTGGCATATTTAATTTTTCTGGGGGGCACGTTTACCCTGATGCGTACCTCCATGCTGTTTGGCATGGGTATGTTAATTTTCTCAGCATCGATGATGTTGTTTGCCGTGCCGGCACAATTCCGTATCTGGCAAATTGACAACCGGCGTTTAAGCAAAAGCGAGAAGGGGGGATTTGCTGATTTTCGGGCTGAAACAAACTGGGTGCGCGATACGCTTAATCCGCGCCTGAAATCACAGGTAAGCAGAACTCTTCTGACGGCTCTGCTTGTTGTTTCCCTGGGTGCACCTATAGCTGGCCATGCGGAGAATCTCGATGATCTTACAACTGCTGCCGATCGCGGTACCGACATTAGCCGGCAGGCAATGGTAACGCTTTTTGGCCAGATCGTTAATGACCCTTTGAACGGTATTCTTGAGGACGGAGGGGACAGCCTTGTCTCTCAGGTTCTCAAAGTCTTCAGCTCTACTCTCCTTATAGTCGGCACAGCCATGGGCGGTTATATCATTCTAAGGAAGACCAGCCAGACAGCGCATGATGGTGTATTTCTTGATAAGGACCAGGCATCAGTATGGATGCCTATCCGCGTCCTGGCGGCATTTTCACTCTTAACTCCACTACCTAATGGGTGGAGTCTGAGCGCACTGCTAATGCTTTACGCCGCGGCAAAAGTTGGTGTGGGCGGAGCGAATATTGCCACAGACCTCACAGTAGATGCGTTTATGAATGGTCAGTCGTTTGTACTGCAACCTGCAGCGCCTTCAACTGTCGAATTATCACGTTCTCTTTTTGAGGCGAACCTCTGCATGTTCGGCATCAATGCCAGCCTCGATAACCTTAATTCTGTTGGCGGCTTTTCTTCAGCAGGCGACTATATCAACCAGTCTGGCTTGGCCGGTGACAATGGTTTCATTCTCAAGTCCCGTAGCTATACGTGCGGTGGAGCGACTATCGCCGTGGAAGAAGATCAGTCATTACTGGCAAAGCTTGGCATTTCAGCTGATGTTGACATTAATGCGATTCGTGAAGCTCACGCTACCGGCCTTAATGAGATGCAACGAGCTCTGCGTGATGGCGCACAACAATTCGTAGACGGTGTGCTGGCCCGCCAGCAGAACGAAAACGCCAATCTGGTAAACGCGGAAGCTATCATCCAGAACGCCAGTCAGATTTACGAGAACAAGGTAACAGCGGCAATCAGGTCATCAAATATTAATAGCCAACTGAAAAACCTCACCAGCCAGGTCGGGGACACCATCAAGACTGAAGGATGGATGTCGTTAGGAAGCTGGTATCAAACTTTAGCCGTTGCGAATAATCGTATTGGGAATACAGCAGCCGCTAAAGGCTCGGCATTTGGTGCATCAACGGGGCAAGGCCCTGCAGTGGATGATGAGTATCGACTCGTCATGAGCGCATATCAGGCACAGCGCTCCGTAACTGACAATTCAAGTGCTGGAGTTCTAACAGCAAAATCATCATACGAAGCTAACAACATTACTGACGCATCAAGTTTTCTTGGATACGTATTTAATACAGCAGGTCAGTCTCTTACAACCAAACTGATCAATTTGTCACAAAATGAGTCTGGACAAGTGAACCCAGTCATTGCTATGAAAAACCTTGGCGATTACGTCATAACAAGTTCAGAGGCTGGAATACTGAGCTTCGCCGCTATCAAAGCATTTATGGCTGGAGCAAACGAATCACTTCTTGGAAATGTTATTAACAAATTCTCAGGTGTAGGTAAAGCAATTGAGTCGTTAGCTGAGTCTCTGGGTGTTTATATTAACCTTAGCTTTATAATGTTAATTGGATGCGGGATAACATTAGCAATTTACATTCCGCTGATGCCGTTCTTAATATGGCTTGCAGCGTGCGTAAATTATTTCGTCATAATAGGCGAGGCCATTTATGCTTCAGCTTTATGGGCCTTTGCCCATTTGTTAGGCAATGGTGAAGGCATGGGGCAAAAAACTACCCACGGCTACATTTTCATTTTGAATCTAATGTTCAGACCAACATTAATGGTTGGAGGGTTTTTATTAGGCGGAGGTATCGTCATCATTGGCGGAACGTTACTAAACAAATTCATGCCCGCCGCAATGGCTAATGCTCAGTTTGATTCAATAACAGGAATAGCAACTCTTATCGGATATTTAGTTTTATATTGTGGAACAGCTATTGCTCTCGTGGGTTCTTCCTTCTCATTGATTAATGTTGTACCTGATCAAGTTATCAACTGGGTAGGAGGACATATGAGTCAAAGTCTCGGCAGAGATATG
>NZ_JBKFZW010000005.1:0-88414 GCF_046521475.1 Enterobacter sp. CPE_E890
GTGACTGATCTTCACCAAACGTATTACCGCCAGGTAAAGAACCCGAATCCGGTGTTTACACCCCGTGAAGGTGCAGGAACGCTGAAGTTCTGCGAAAAACTGATGGAAAAGGCGGTGGGCTTCACTTCCCGTTTTGATTTCGCCATTCATGTGGCGCATGCCCGTTCGCGTGGTCTGCGTCGACGCATGCCACCAGTGCTGCGTCGACGGGCTATTGATGCGCTCCTGCAGGGGCTGTGTTTCCACTATGACCCGCTGGCCAACCGCGTCCAGTGCTCCATCACCACGCTGGCCATTGAGTGCGGACTGGCGACGGAGTCTGCTGCCGGAAAACTCTCCATCACCCGTGCCACCCGGGCCCTGACGTTCCTGTCAGAGCTGGGACTGATTACCTACCAGACGGAATATGACCCGCTTATCGGGTGCTACATTCCGACCGATATCACGTTCACATCTGCACTGTTTGCTGCCCTCGATGTATCAGAGGAGGCAGTGGCCGCCGCGCGCCGCAGCCGTGTGGTATGGGAAAACAAACAACGCAAAAAGCAGGGGCTGGATACCCTGGGCATGGATGAACTGATAGCGAAAGCCTGGCGTTTTGTTCGTGAGCGTTTTCGCAGTTATCAGACAGAGCTTAAGTCCCGGGGAATAAAGCGTGCCCGTGCGCGTCGTGATGCGGACAGGGAACGTCAGGATATTGTCACCCTGGTGAAACGGCAGCTGACGCGCGAAATCGCGGAAGGGCGCTTCACTGCCAATCGTGAGGCGGTAAAACGCGAAGTTGAGCGTCGTGTGAAGGAGCGCATGATTCTGTCACGTAACCGTAATTACAGCCGGCTGGCCACAGCTTCCCCCTGAAAGTGACCTCCTCTGAATAATCCGGCCTGCGCCGGAGGCTTCCGCACGTCTGAAGCCCGACAGCGCACAAAAAATCAGCACCACATACAAAAACAACCTCATCATCCAGCTTCTGGTGCATCCGGCCCCCCTGTTTTCGATACAAAACACGCCTCACAGACGGGGAATTTTGCTTATCCACATTTAACTGCAAGGGACTTCCCCATAAGGTTACAACCGTTCATGTCATAAAGCGCCAGCCGCCAGTCTTACAGGGTGCAATGTATCTTTTAAACACCTGTTTATATCTCCTTTAAACTACTTAATTACATTCATTTAAAAAGAAAACCTATTCACTGCCTGTCCTGTGGACAGACAGATATGCACCTCCCACCGCAAGCGGCGGGCCCCGACCGGAGCCACTTTAGTTACAACACACAAAACCAACCTCCAGAAAAACCCCGAACCAGCGCAGAACTGAAACCACAAAGCCCCTCCCTCATAACTGAAAAGCGGCCCCCCCCCGGCCCAAAGGGCCGGAACAGAGTCGCTTTTAATTATGAATGTTGTAACTACATCTTCATCGCTGTCAGTCTTCTCGCTGGAAGTTCTCAGTACACGCTCGTAAGCGGCCCTCACGGCCCGCTAACGCGGAGATACGCCCCGACTTCGGGTAAACCCTCGTCGGGACCACTCCGACCGCGCACAGAAGCTCTCTCATGGCTGAAAGCGGGTATGGTCTGGCAGGGCTGGGGATGGGTAAGGTGAAATCTATCAATCAGTACCGGCTTACGCCGGGCTTCGGCGGTTTTACTCCTGTATCATATGAAACAACAGAGTGCCGCCTTCCATGCCGCTGATGCGGCATATCCTGGTAACGATATCTGAATTGTTATACATGTGTATATACGTGGTAATGACAAAAATAGGACAAGTTAAAAATTTACAGGCGATGCAATGATTCAAACACGTAATCAATATCTGCAGTTTATGCTGGTTATGCTGGCTGCATGGGGCATTAGTTGGGGAGCCAGATTTGTCATGGAGCAGGCCGTTCTGCTTTATGGATCAGGAAAAAACTATTTGTTCTTCAGTCATGGTACTGTTCTGATGTACCTGCTGTGTGTTTTCCTGGTATACCGCCGTTGGATAGCTCCGCTACCGGTCGTTGGTCAGCTGCGCAACGTTGGCGTACCGTGGCTGGTCGGTGCGATGGCCGTGGTGTATGTCGGTGTATTTCTGCTCGGTAAGGCGCTGGCTCTGCCTGCTGAGCCATTTATGACGAAACTTTTTGCCGATAAGTCCATACCTGACGTGATCCTGACGTTGCTGACCATCTTTATCCTTGCCCCGTTGAATGAGGAAACGCTGTTCCGGGGGATTATGCTGAACGTCTTCCGTTCACGGTACTGCTGGACGATGTGGCTGGGGGCGCTGATAACGTCGTTGTTGTTCGTCGCCGCGCACAGCCAGTATCAGAACCTGCTGACACTGGCAGAACTGTTCCTGGTGGGGTTGATTACATCAGTGGCCAGGATCAGAAGTGGTGGCCTGCTGCTGCCGGTATTGCTGCATATGGAAGCAACCACGCTGGGTTTACTGTTTGGTTGAAAGTTATATTTTTATTAAACATTGTGCGTTAAAGCCTGGTGTGTTTTTTTAGTGGATGTTATATTTAAATATAACTTTTATGGAGGTGAAGAATGCATACCACCCGACTGAAGAGGGTTGGCGGCTCAGTTATGCTGACCGTCCCACCGGCACTGCTGAATGCGCTGTCTCTGGGCACAGATAATGAAGTTGGCATGGTCATTGATAATGGCCGGCTGATTGTTGAGCCGTACAGACGCCCGCAATATTCACTGGCTGAGCTACTGGCACAGTGTGATCCGAATGCTGAAATATCAGCTGAAGAACGAGAATGGCTGGATGCACCGGCGACTGGTCAGGAGGAAATCTGACATGGAAAGAGGGGAAATCTGGCTTGTCTCGCTTGATCCTACCGCAGGTCATGAGCAGCAGGGAACGCGGCCGGTGCTGATTGTCACACCGGCGGCCTTTAATCGCGTGACCCGCCTGCCTGTTGTTGTGCCCGTAACCAGCGGAGGCAATTTTGCCCGCACTGCCGGCTTTGCGGTGTCGTTGGATGGTGTTGGCATACGTACCACAGGTGTTGTACGTTGCGATCAACCCCGGACAATTGATATGAAAGCACGGGGCGGAAAACGACTCGAACGGGTTCCGGAGACTATCATGAACGAAGTTCTTGGCCGCCTGTCCACTATTCTGACTTGAACATGGGGTTTGAGGGGCAACTGGATGAAAACGTACGATTTAGGGCACTAAAACCGCTGTTGTCCCACCATTCTGGTGATTCCCAAACGTTATTTGGCTAAAAGGGGTCGGTTCCGGCTGAGGGCGAAATGACACCCTAAGCTTTCGGTTCCTTGGGCCAAAGATATTCGCCAGTCAGTAGAATGTGCGCCCAGCCCAATGGGGATATGTGGGGAAGAAATTCAGGGGGAACATCCAACCCTTCGTTCCGCCGCTCCGTGACGGCATGACCAAGATGGACGGTATTCCAGTAAATGATCACCGCAGTCAATAAATTGAGCCCAGCGATTCGGTAGTGCTGCCCCTCTGTCGTGCGATCGCGAATTTCCCCCTGCCTCCCGATACGGAGCGCATTTTTGAGCGCATGGTGGGCCTCTCCCTTGTTAAGACCGATCTGAGCACGCCGCTGCATGTCCGTATCCAGGATCCACTCAATAATGAAAAGGGTCCGTTCAATACGACCAACTTCACGAAGCGCAACTGCAAGGTTGTTTTGTCGTGGGTAAGAAGCGAGCTTGCGCAGGAGTTGGCTGGGCCTGATTTTGCCAGCGGTCATCGTCGCGGCACAACGGAAAATATCAGGCCAGTTCGCAACGATAAGATCCTCCCGGGCTTTTCCACCTACCAACTTGCGTAACTCCCTGGGGGTCGTATCGGGATTAAATACGTACAACCGCTTCGATGGCAGATCCCTGATTCGCAGAACGAGATTGTAGCCGAGCAGGCTACTGGCTCCGAACAAATGGTCGGTGAATCCTGCTGTATCGGCATACTGTTCGCGAACATGGCGACCGACCTCGTTCATCAGTAGTCCATCGAGAATATACGGTGCCTCGCTCACGGTCGCCGGGATCGACTGACAAGCGAATGGCGCGAACTGGTCGCTTACGTGAGTATACGCTTTGAGGCCGGGAACAGAACCATATTTGGCATTGACCATGTTCATGGCTTCGCCATGCCGCGCTGTCGGGAAAAACTGACCATCGCTCGATGCTGACGTGCCCATCCCCCAGACGCGTGACATCGGCAGTTTACCCTGCGCGGCCACCACAATTGCCAATGCCTGGTTCATGGCTTCGCTTTCAACATGCCAGCGGGCAAGGCGTGAGAGCTGCCAGTAATCATGCGTGTTTGTAGCTTCCGCCATCTTACGCAGGCCCAGATTGAGCCCTTCAGCGAGCAGGACGTTGAGCAGACCGATCCGGTCGCGACATGGAGCCCCGGTTCTCAGATGGGTAAACGCATCTGTGAAACCAAGGGCTGCATCAACTTCAAGCAGCATGTCGGTAATCCGAACGGACGGCATTCGGCGATACAGATCCAGTATGAGTGCCTCGGCACCATCCGGCACGTCTGCTGTCAACCTGTCGATCCGCAACGTTCCATCTTCTATGCTACCGTGCGGAATAGTGCCGTTACGGGCAGCCCGGGCCAGCCGCTTAAGAGCGATCGTGAGTCGCGCCTTTCTGTCTGCCAGCCAATCCTGTGGGTTGGAAGGCACGGCCAGTTTTGCATTTTCCTGCGCCGCGATCATCGGCACCAGTACCTGCTTGAGGTCACCATAGCGGCGCGAATGAGCGAGCCAGACATCTCCGGAACGAAAAGCATCCCGGAGGTGAAAGAGTACCGCCACTTCCCAAAGACGGGTATCTCCTTTTTCCTGAGCTCGTAAATGACGGTTCCATTTGGAGCTGGGCCGCAGGAAACGCCTTTCTGGCGATGCAACACCTTTCATCTCTCCGATCGACAAAGCTGCTGCTACCAATGGTCCGGCGACCGGCGCGGCTTCGAGCTTCAGACAGCGCAACATGCGGGGCGCATAACGACGAAAGCGATGGTATCCCTGCCCGACATATGCAAGAGGCTCATCGGCTAGCGTGTTGCTGAGTTGAGTCCCTGTCGCTACCAGTTGAGCGAGCCGGTCCCATGCAACCGAACTGGCGACAGCCATCTCCAGCGGGGTTCCGTCACTGCGGGCCTCAAGCAACGAAGCTCCCAGCGCGGTGAAGGTACGGATCGTATCCGTGAGTGTGGCTTTAGAGCCGGAAATTGTTTCGTCATGCTGGCGCTTCGCTTCCCGCCAGGTTTTTCCTACGATCCTGTCATGGGTTTCGACTATGGCATCAGCAATCGCCGCTTCCCACTCCACAACACAGACGGCAAGGATCGCCCAGCGGCGGTCCGAAGTGATGTCACGCAAACCGTCGGTGAAGTAGCGTTCACCCTGCCGACGCAGCCGGGCAATGCGATGGGCAGGTATGCTGGCCAAAGCACTATGATTGATATTCAGGGTACGCAGAAATTCGAGCCTGTCGAGCAAACGGTTAGCAGCAGCCGAGTTGTTACCAACCTCGAAGTTGCGAAGCCAGATGAAACGACTGATATTGCCGGCGAGCATTTCACTCAGAAGTTTGTCCAGGTGATCGCGAACATCCGCTGTTAAATTTTCCGCAATCCGCGTTTCAATCCGCCGCTCAGCGGCGACCAGAGCATCCGCGCACAAGCGCTCGATTGTCGATACTGCGGGCAGAATGGTGGAAGTTTCCCGACACCGCACAATAAAACGATGAGCAAGATCCTCGTTTGATCTGGCATCTTCGGCCTGGCCGAAAGTCCACTCCCGCAGATCACGGGCACCACGGCCCGTGAAGGTCTTGTAGCCGTAAATTTCGCGCAGCGTGTCCATGTGCTGCTGACGGGTTTGGCGCCGTGTGGCATAAGTGAGAAGCGCATCAGCCGGAACTCCAAGCTGAGCACCGACGAAGGAAAGGACTTCACGCGGGATCATCTCACCAGGAGCCAGTGCACGGCCCGGATATCGTAAGGCACAAAGTTGCAGGGCAAAGCCAATCCTGTTTTCCGGTCTGCGGCGCTGCCTAATGTTTTCCAGGTCATCATCGCCCAGCGTGTAGAACTTCAGTAGCGACAGTTCGTCCGTGGGCAGATCGAACAGCGCTGCTCGCTGCCGTTCGGTGAAAATATGGCGTCGTGACATACAAATTCGTCCCTTTTGAAGTATAGTCTGTTTTGGACAACAGCCAGCCCATATAAATCAGGGCGTTCCGATACAAAAATCCAGGAGGGTTCAATTGGGACATCGTGCCGCCATTTACTGCCGGGTTTCAACAGCGGATCAGTCTTGTGAACGCCAGGAATTTGATCTGCGAGCCTTCGCCGGCTGTGCCGGCTACGACGTGGTGGGAATATTTAAGGAAACAGGTTCAGGAACTAAACTCGACCGGGCCGAGCGAAAGAAAGTCCTGGCGCTTGCCCAGTCCAGACAAATTGATGCAATCCTGGTCACTGAGCTTTCCCGGTGGGGGCGCTCGACGCTCGATCTGCTCAATACGCTACGTGAACTGGAGAACTGGAAGGTTTCCGTGATAGCCATGAATGGAATGGCGTTCGATCTTTCGTCGCCGTATGGACGAATGCTGGCGACGTTTCTTTCCGGCATTGCGGAGTTTGAGCGGGATCTCATCAGCGAGCGGGTCAAGTCAGGCCTTGCTGTTGCGAAGGCACGTGGTAAGAGGCTTGGTCGTCAGGCCGGAGTGCGACCAAAATCAGACCGACTTTTGCCTAAGGTGGTTGCGATGAGGGCCGAGGGACGCAGCTATCGCTGGATCGCACGCGAGCTCGGTATCAGCAAGAATACCGTCGCTGACATCGTGCAACGACACAGAGCTAACGCTTAGGGTGTCATTTCGCCCTCAGCCGGAACCGACCCCGAATAGGTTTCGTCGCGGATGTGCCAGGCTTGCAGCCAGGACAGCTTGGCGTAGGTCAGGCCGGGGCTCGACTCGGCCATCTTGGTCAGCCCGAGGTTGATCGCATCACCGAGGATTGCGGACAGCAGCAACGTCCTGTCTTTGGCCTCGGCCCCGTCCTTCAAGTGGGTGAAGTGGCGGCTGAAGCCCGTCCAGTCGTCCACGTCCATCAGCAGTTCGGTGATCTTGATGCGCGGCAGTAACTGGCTGGTTTGGTCGATCAGCGCCTGCGCCCGATCCGGCACCGCCGCATCCAGCGGGGTGATTTTCAGCCCTGACTCGGTGAGGATGGCATCGGGCAGCTCGTTGTCCTTGGCCAGGCGGGTGACGGTGGCCAACTGCTCGTCCAGCAGCTGCAAACGCTCTTCCAGGTACTGGTCGCTGTTCGGGTTGATCGCCAGGGGCAGGGCCTGCTCGCGCTTGAGTGCGGCGAACTTCTCGGCCGGCAGCAGGTAGTCGTCGAAGTCGCGGAACTGCCGCGAGCCCTTGACCCAGATGTCGCCGGAGCGCAGGGCGTTCTTCAGCTCGGACAGGGCGCAGATTTCGTAGAATTTCCGGTCGAGGCCTTCCGGGGTGATCACCAGCGGCTTCCAGCGCGGCTTGATGAAGGCCGTGGGTGCATCGGCCGGCACCTTGCGCAGGTTGTCGGCGTTCATCTCACGCAGGGTCTGCACGGCTGCCAGCACGCCTTGCGCGGCCGGCCCGTGCTGTTCCCCAACTTTTCGCTCGGCGAAGAGTATGAACATGCGCCGCCGGCGACGAATCGCCAAATCTCACCGTATCTCCCGAGCGGACGATTTCGCACCGGTCTGCCCGTCGAAGGGCTTGCGATCGAACGGGGCGACCTTTTCTATGCATGTCCGCGAGCCAGCGTCTTTTATGGCACGGCGCTCGACGCCGACCTTCGGACGCGCGGCGTAAGCACGCTTGTCATGGCCGGGATAAGCACCACCGGCGTTGTTCTTTCAAGCGTCGCCTGGGCTAGTGATGCGGACTACGACGTGCGTTTGGTCCAGGACTGCTGCTACGACCCGGATCGGGATGCCCACGAAGCTCTGTTGCGTTCCGGGTTCGGCGGACGTGTACAGGTCGTGTAATTTTCGGGCCTCGCATGATCGCGGCCATAGCCGCAGGTGGATTGGTGCGAGGCAGGGCCAGTCCAAGTCAGGGTGCGGTCATCGCGGCGCCTGCAACTCTCAAAAACCCATCGCCGTAGCGGAGGTCTTGTAATCGCATGTCATTACGCACGCCCGATTTATTGTTCACAGCGATAGCACCTGCCATTTGGGGCAGCACCTACATTGTCACCACCCAATACCTGCCGAACTTCTCACCGATGACGGTCGCGATGCTGCGGGCGTTGCCGGCGGGTTTATTGCTCGTGATGATCGTCCGACAGATTCCAACGGGAATCTGGTGGATGCGCATCTTCATCCTCGGCGCACTTAATATTTCGCTATTCTGGAGCTTGTTGTTTATTTCGGTCTACCGCCTGCCGGGCGGGGTCGCGGCGACGGTAGGCGCTGTGCAGCCGCTGATGGTCGTGTTCATCTCTGCCGCTCTGCTAGGTAGCCCGATACGATTGATGGCGGTCCTGGGGGCTATTTGCGGAACTGCGGGCGTGGCGCTGTTGGTGTTGACACCAAACGCAGCGCTAGATCCTGTCGGCGTCGCAGCGGGCCTGGCGGGGGCGGTTTCCATGGCGTTCGGAACCGTGCTGACCCGCAAGTGGCAACCTCCCGTGCCTCTGCTCACCTTTACCGCCTGGCAACTGGCGGCCGGAGGACTTCTGCTCGTTCCAGTAGCTTTAGTGTTTGATCCGCCAATCCCGATGCCTACAGGAACCAATGTTCTCGGCCTGGCGTGGCTCGGCCTGATCGGAGCGGGTTTAACCTACTTCCTTTGGTTCCGGGGATCTCGCGACTCGAACCTACAGTTGTTTCCTTACTGGGCTTTCTCAGCCCGGGGACCGCCTGTTGCTAGGATGGTTGTTCTTGGATCAGACGCTGAGTGCGCTTCAAATCATCGGCGTCCTGCTCGTGATCGGGAGTATCTGGCTGGGCCAACGTTCCAACCGCACTCCTAGGGCGCGTATAGCTTGCCGGAAGTCGCCTTGACCCGCATGGCATAGGCCTATCGTTTCCACGATCAGCGATCGGCTCGTTGCCCTGCGCCGCTCCAAAGCCCGCGACGCAGCGCCGGCAGGCAGAGCAAGTAGAGGGCAGCGCCTGCAATCCATGCCCACCCGTTCCACGTTGTTATAGAAGCCGCATAGATCGCCGTGAAGAGGAGGGGTCCGACGATCGAGGTCAGGCTGGTGAGCGCCGCCAGTGAGCCTTGCAGCTGCCCCTGACGTTCCTCATCCACCTGCCTGGACAACATTGCTTGCAGCGCCGGCATTCCGATGCCACCCGAAGCAAGCAGGACCATGATCGGGAACGCCATCCATCCCCGTGTCGCGAAGGCAAGCAGGATGTAGCCTGTGCCGTCGGCAATCATTCCGAGCATGAGTGCCCGCCTTTCGCCGAGCCGGGCGGCTACAGGGCCGGTGATCATTGCCTGGGCGAGTGAATGCAGAATGCCAAATGCGGCAAGCGAAATGCCGATCGTGGTCGCGTCCCAGTGAAAGCGATCCTCGCCGAAAATGACCCAAAGCGCGGCCGGCACCTGTCCGACAAGTTGCATGATGAAGAAGACCGCCATCAGGGCGGCGACGACGGTCATGCCCCGGGCCCACCGGAACGAAGCGAGCGGGTTGAGAGCCTCCCGGCGTAACGGCCGGCGTTCGCCTTTGTGCGACTCCGGCAAAAGGAAACAGCCCGTCAGGAAATTGAGGCCGTTCAAGGCTGCCGCGGCGAAGAACGGAGCGTGGGGGGAGAAACCGCCCATCAGCCCACCGAGCACAGGTCCCGCGACCATCCCGAACCCGAAACAGGCGCTCATGAAGCCGAAGTGCCGCGCGCGCTCATCGCCATCAGTGATATCGGCAATATAAGCGCCGGCTACCGCCCCAGTCGCCCCGGTGATGCCGGCCACGATCCGCCCGATATAGAGAACCCAAAGGAAAGGCGCCGTCGCCATGATGGCGTAGTCGACAGCAGCGCCGGCCAGCGAGACGAGCAAGACCGGCCGCCGCCCGAAACGATCCGACAGCGCGCCCAGCACAGGTGCGCAGGCAAATTGCATCAACGCATACAGCGCCAGCAGAATGCCATAGTGGGCGGTGACGTCGTTCGAGTGAACCAGATCGCGCAGGAGGCCCGGCAGCACCGGCATAATCAGGCCGATGCCGACAGCGTCGAGCGCGACAGTGCTCAGAATTACGATCAGGGGTCTGTTGGGTTTCACGTCTGGCCTCCGGACCAGCCTCCGCTGGTCCGATTGAACGCGGATTCTTTATCACTGATAAGTTGGTGGACATATTATGTTTATCAGTGATAAAGTGTCAAGCATGACAAAGTTGCAGCCGAATACAGTGATCCGTGCCGCCCTGGACCTGTTGAACGAGGTCGGCGTAGACGGTCTGACGACACGCAAACTGGCGGAACGGTTGGGGGTTCAGCAGCCGGCGCTTTACTGGCACTTCAGGAACAAGCGGGCGCTGCTCGACGCACTGGCCGAAGCCATGCTGGCGGAGAATCATACGCATTCGGTGCCGAGAGCCGACGACGACTGGCGCTCATTTCTGATCGGGAATGCCCGCAGCTTCAGGCAGGCGCTGCTCGCCTACCGCGATGGCGCGCGCATCCATGCCGGCACGCGACCGGGCGCACCGCAGATGGAAACGGCCGACGCGCAGCTTCGCTTCCTCTGCGAGGCGGGTTTTTCGGCCGGGGACGCCGTCAATGCGCTGATGACAATCAGCTACTTCACTGTTGGGGCCGTGCTTGAGGAGCAGGCCGGCGACAGCGATGCCGGCGAGCGCGGCGGCACCGTTGAACAGGCTCCGCTCTCGCCGCTGTTGCGGGCCGCGATAGACGCCTTCGACGAAGCCGGTCCGGACGCAGCGTTCGAGCAGGGACTCGCGGTGATTGTCGATGGATTGGCGAAAAGGAGGCTCGTTGTCAGGAACGTTGAAGGACCGAGAAAGGGTGACGATTGATCAGGACCGCTGCCGGAGCGCAACCCACTCACTACAGCAGAGCCATGTAGACAACATCCCCTCCCCCTTTCCACCGCGTCAGACGCCCGTAGCAGCCCGCTACGGGCTTTTTCATGCCCTGCCCTAGCGTCCAAGCCTCACGGCCGCGCTCGGCCTCTCTGGCGGCCTTCTGGCGCTCCTGCTGCGGCGTCCGCTCGTGGGCCGTGGCGCGGGTCCGCGCGCCGGCCTCGTGCGCCTGGCGCTCGCGGCCGTCTTCACGTTCTGCCTTGCGCAGATGAGATAGGGGAGCCCGCAGAATTCGGAAAAAATCGTACGCTAAGGTTTTCCGGGCATCCGTAAGGGCCGAAACTTCCCGTCTTCCAGTCTGCGGCTCTGCCGCCAGACGTAATCGCCGGTTAGGTTGATGTGCTCCCAGCCCAGCGGCGACAGGAATTGCAGCAGCTCGCCGTCCACCGGCTTGCCGGCCTCGACCAACCCCTGGGTGGCGCGTTCCAGGTACACCGTGTTCCACAGCACGATAGCCGCCGTCACCAGGTTGAGGCCGCTGGCCCGGTAGCGCTGCTGCTCGAAGCTCCGATCCCTGATTTCCCCAAGGCGGTTGAAGAACACCGCCCTGGCCAGCGAGTTGCGCGCCTCACCTTTGTTCAGGCCGGCATGCACGCGGCGGCGCAGTTCAACACTTTGCAGCCAGTCCAGGATGAACAGCGTGCGCTCGATCCGGCCCAGCTCGCGCAGGGCCACGGCCAGTCCGTTCTGGCGCGGGTAGCTGCCGAGCTTGCGCAGCATCAGCGAGGCGGTGACGGTGCCCTGCTTGATCGAGCTGGCCAGGCGCAGGATGTCGTCCCAGTGGGCACGCACGTGCTTGATGTTCAGGGTGCCGCCGATCAGCGGGCGCAACGTCGGGTAGGCTTGCACGCCCTGCGGCACGTACAGCTTGGTTTCGCCGAGGTCGCGGATGCGCGGCGCGAAGCGGAAGCCTAGCAGGTGCATCAGGGCAAAGACGTGATCGGTGAAGCCGGCCGTGTCGGTGTAGTGCTCCTCGATCCGCAGGTCGGACTCGTGGTACAGCAGGCCGTCGAGCACATAGGTGGAATCGCGGACGCCGACATTCACCACGCGGGTGCTGAACGGCGCGTACTGGTCGGAGATATGGGTATAGAACAGCCGTCCCGGCTCGCTACCGTACTTCGGGTTGACGTGCCCGGTGCTCTCGCCCCGGCCACCCGCGCGGAAGCGCTGGCCATCGGAGGATGAGGTCGTGCCGTCGCCCCAGTGGGCGGCAAAGGCGTGGCGATACTGGTGGTTGACCAGCTCGGCCAAGGCCGCCGAATAGGTTTCGTCGCGGATGTGCCAGGCTTGCAGCCAGGACAGCTTGGCGTAGGTCAGGCCGGGGCTCGACTCGGCCATCTTGGTCAGCCCGAGGTTGATCGCATCACCGAGGATTGCGGACAGCAGCAACGTCCTGTCTTTGGCCTCGGCCCCGTCCTTCAAGTGGGTGAAGTGGCGGCTGAAGCCCGTCCAGTCGTCCACGTCCATCAGCAGTTCGGTGATCTTGATGCGCGGCAGTAACTGGCTGGTTTGGTCGATCAGCGCCTGCGCCCGATCCGGCACCGCCGCATCCAGCGGGGTGATTTTCAGCCCTGACTCGGTGAGGATGGCATCGGGCAGCTCGTTGTCCTTGGCCAGGCGGGTGACGGTGGCCAACTGCTCGTCCAGCAGCTGCAAACGCTCTTCCAGGTACTGGTCGCTGTTCGGGTTGATCGCCAGGGGCAGGGCCTGCTCGCGCTTGAGTGCGGCGAACTTCTCGGCCGGCAGCAGGTAGTCGTCGAAGTGGCACTGTTGCAAATAGTCGGTGGTGATAAACTTATCATCCCCTTTTGCTGATGGAGCTGCACATGAACCCATTCAAAGGCCGGCATTTTCAGCGTGACATCATTCTGTGGGCCGTACGCTGGTACTGCAAATACGGCATCAGTTACCGTGAGCTGCAGGAGATGCTGGCTGAACGCGGAGTGAATGTCGATCACTCCACGATTTACCGCTGGGTTCAGCGTTATGCGCCTGAAATGGAAAAACGGCTGCGCTGGTACTGGCGTAACCCTTCCGATCTTTGCCCGTGGCACATGGATGAAACCTACGTGAAGGTCAATGGCCGCTGGGCGTATCTGTACCGGGCCGTCGACAGCCGGGGCCGCACTGTCGATTTTTATCTCTCCTCCCGTCGTAACAGCAAAGCTGCATACCGGTTTCTGGGTAAAATCCTCAACAACGTGAAGAAGTGGCAGATCCCGCGATTCATCAACACGGATAAAGCGCCCGCCTATGGTCGCGCGCTTGCTCTGCTCAAACGCGAAGGCCGGTGCCCGTCTGACGTTGAACACCGACAGATTAAGTACCGGAACAACGTGATTGAATGCGATCATGGCAAACTGAAACGGATAATCGGCGCCACGCTGGGATTTAAATCCATGAAGACGGCTTACGCCACCATCAAAGGTATTGAGGTGATGCGTGCACTACGCAAAGGCCAGGCCTCAGCATTTTATTATGGTGATCCCCTGGGCGAAATGCGCCTGGTAAGCAGAGTTTTTGAAATGTAAGGCCTTTGAATAAGACAAAAGGCTGCCTCATCGCTAACTTTGCAACAGTGCCAATGTGGGCGTCTGGTGTTGTAGAAGTTCAGATATCGGGCGATGCCAGCGCGTGCCTCGGACACAGTCTTGTAGGCATGGAGGTAGACTTCCTCGTATTTGATCGAACGCCAGAGCCGCTCGACGAAGACATTGTCTCGCCACGCACCCTTGCCATCCATCGAGATGGCAATCTGTGACCTCTTCAGCACGGCGGTGAAGTCGATGGAGGTGAACTGCGATCCCTGGTCGGTATTGAAGATTTCCGGCCTGCCATGACGGGCAAGTGCCTCCTCCACCGCCTCGATGCAGAAGGCTGCTTCCATCGTGATCGACAACCGCCATGACAAGACCTTCCGGCTGAACCAGTCCACGACGGCGCACAGATAGACAAATCCCCGCGCCATGGGGATGTAGGTCAGGTCCATTGCCCACACCTGATTGGGCCGGGTGACTGCCAGCTTTCGTATGTGCCCTGGCGCTGGTTTCGAGGTGTTCGGGCGGCGGTAGATCGCCTTGATGCCCATCTTCTTCATCAGCGTGGCGACGTGTCGCCGCCCGGTCTCCAGACCTTCTCCTCTCAAGAGCCCTTGCAACATCCGACTTCCGGCAAAGGGGTAGTCGAGATGCAATTCGTCAATCCGGCGCATAAGGGCCAGATCGCCGTCAGACACCGGACGAGGCAGATAGTAGACGCTGCCACGGCTGAAGCCGAGAAGCTTCGCCTGGCGCACGACGGATAGCTTGTGCTCGCGGTCGATCATTTCTTTCCGCCCAGCAATCCCGCCTTGCCGAGCGCACCGGATAAAAAATCGTTCTCCAGTGTCAGTTCGCCGATTTTCGCGTGCAGCGTTTTGACATCGATGGTCGGACCCGACGGCTCCGCTTTCGTTTCATCGCCGAACACACCTGTCGCCCCCTCAAGGAGCTGGTCTTTCCATTGCTTGATCTGGTTGGCGTGCACATCGAACTGCTGGGACAACTCCACCAGCGTCTGCTCACCTCGGATGGCGGCAAGTGCCACCTTCGCCTTGAAAGCCGGGCTATGGTTCCGGCGCGGTCGTCTCGTCATGGTCTCTCCTGTTCCCGGCATCTAAGCCGAAGTCAGGCAGAAACTCCACTTATCCCCGCTGTGCAGATTTCCCGAGCCAGCTCTAAGGCGATCAGGTGCGCTGATCGAGTCTGTCGAGCACCATCGCTGCAAGTTCATCGCTGGTGTGTGCACCACTATCGAGAACACGGGTTGTGGACGGAAGCCGTTCCCTTGCGGCCAAGCATCGGGCGACATTCGCTAATCGCCACTCTCGAATCTCCGCATTCCGATTCGGGTCAGGATGCATGGTCTGGTTCGAGATCCGGTGACGCAATAGGTCCTCGTTAAGCATCAGAAAGATGTGCAGCAGCTGATCGTCGATCTGCCTTAACCCGTCGAGTATCTCAGTCAGATAGTCCGGGTGCACGAGCGTCATTGGGATGATGATGTCCTGCGAGTAATTCCTGCGAATCTCGCTGACCGCAGCGATCGTAAGTCCCCTCCACAAGGGGAGATCCTGATAGTCTCCGCTCGCTGGTATGGGGACCGTTTCTTTCACCACGAACCCGATTTCCTCAGGGTCAAAGATCAGCGATTTCGGACGCCGATCGCGCAGCCGCTCAGCGAGAGTCGTCTTTCCGGCGCCGAAAGGTCCGTTGATCCAGATTATCATTGTCGACGGCCTCTAACCGGAAGGCTCGCAAGAGCGCTGGGCGGCTTCGTGTGCTGGCACGATCGGAGTGGCTCCGAAGTGCTTCTCAAGATAGGTGACGCCGAACGTCACGATGTCCTGCGCGTCGAACAGGTAGCACTGAGCAAAGCCCACGACACCTTCTCGATGGCGACCGAGCTTCACGTAAGCATTTGCTATAGTTTCGACCGCATCCGGCTTTCCTTCGATAGCAAAGCAATCGAGAATGCCGTTTGAATCGTATTCTGATGCCGTTTTCCAGGCGACTTCACCGTTTCTTCCAAGCATCGGCATCTCATACGTCACCCATCGTTTGTTGGGGATATCCGCAACCGCCTCGGCGTAGTGCAATGCGGTAACGGAGTTTAGCGGCGCACCCAACAGCAGGGCCTTCCCGCCAAGGCGGACGAACCGCTCGACGGGCGACCCTTCCCCCAAGGCGTGACCGAGTTCGTGAGGCTCCGTCAGCGTTTCAGCTAGCGGACCAACCGCGACCATCGATGCATCGGGGTGCGCGCTGCGCCGCGCGCCGGGGGCTTGAACCAGAAATTGATTCAGCAGGCCGAACCCACGGTAAGTCCCGGCCGTTGCGGGATCGAACGGCGGCCAGGTACGGCGGGCTTTGTCATCCAACCGAGCGCCATTCAGAGTCTCCTCGTAGGGTGATCGGTCCCACGACGCGTATCCCATCACAGTGCCAGTCGGCCCAACCGCGGAGCGTAACGCGGCAACGACCGTCTCCGCTCCTCCTTCGACCGGACCAATCGCTTTAAGTGAGGCATGCACCATCAACAGGTCACCGGTTTGGACTCCTAATTTTCGAATTGCCTCCGTTATTGCCTTCCGCGTATGCATCGCGATATCTCCTCTAAACTGCAAAACACTATACCTATCGAGAGGCACTGTTGCAAATAGTCGGTGGTGATAAACTTATCATCCCCTTTTGCTGATGGAGCTGCACATGAACCCATTCAAAGGCCGGCATTTTCAGCGTGACATCATTCTGTGGGCCGTACGCTGGTACTGCAAATACGGCATCAGTTACCGTGAGCTGCAGGAGATGCTGGCTGAACGCGGAGTGAATGTCGATCACTCCACGATTTACCGCTGGGTTCAGCGTTATGCGCCTGAAATGGAAAAACGGCTGCGCTGGTACTGGCGTAACCCTTCCGATCTTTGCCCGTGGCACATGGATGAAACCTACGTGAAGGTCAATGGCCGCTGGGCGTATCTGTACCGGGCCGTCGACAGCCGGGGCCGCACTGTCGATTTTTATCTCTCCTCCCGTCGTAACAGCAAAGCTGCATACCGGTTTCTGGGTAAAATCCTCAACAACGTGAAGAAGTGGCAGATCCCGCGATTCATCAACACGGATAAAGCGCCCGCCTATGGTCGCGCGCTTGCTCTGCTCAAACGCGAAGGCCGGTGCCCGTCTGACGTTGAACACCGACAGATTAAGTACCGGAACAACGTGATTGAATGCGATCATGGCAAACTGAAACGGATAATCGGCGCCACGCTGGGATTTAAATCCATGAAGACGGCTTACGCCACCATCAAAGGTATTGAGGTGATGCGTGCACTACGCAAAGGCCAGGCCTCAGCATTTTATTATGGTGATCCCCTGGGCGAAATGCGCCTGGTAAGCAGAGTTTTTGAAATGTAAGGCCTTTGAATAAGACAAAAGGCTGCCTCATCGCTAACTTTGCAACAGTGCCTTTAAGCGTGCATAATAAGCCCTACACAAATTGGGAGTTAGACATCATGAGCAACGCAAAAACAAAGTTAGGCATCACAAAGTACAGCATCGTGACCAACAGCAACGATTCCGTCACACTGCGCCTCATGACTGAGCATGACCTTGCGATGCTCTATGAGTGGCTAAATCGATCTCATATCGTCGAGTGGTGGGGCGGAGAAGAAGCACGCCCGACACTTGCTGACGTACAGGAACAGTACTTGCCAAGCGTTTTAGCGCAAGAGTCCGTCACTCCATACATTGCAATGCTGAATGGAGAGCCGATTGGGTATGCCCAGTCGTACGTTGCTCTTGGAAGCGGGGACGGACGGTGGGAAGAAGAAACCGATCCAGGAGTACGCGGAATAGACCAGTTACTGGCGAATGCATCACAACTGGGCAAAGGCTTGGGAACCAAGCTGGTTCGAGCTCTGGTTGAGTTGCTGTTCAATGATCCCGAGGTCACCAAGATCCAAACGGACCCGTCGCCGAGCAACTTGCGAGCGATCCGATGCTACGAGAAAGCGGGGTTTGAGAGGCAAGGTACCGTAACCACCCCATATGGTCCAGCCGTGTACATGGTTCAAACACGCCAGGCATTCGAGCGAACACGCAGTGATGCCTAACCCTTCCATCGAGGGGGACGTCCAAGGGCTGGCGCCCTTGGCCGCCCCTCATGTCAAACGTTGGGCGAACCCGGAGCCTCATTAATTGTTAGCCGTTAAAATTAAGCCCTTTACCAAACCAATACTTATTATGAAAAACACAATACATATCAACTTCGCTATTTTTTTAATAATTGCAAATATTATCTACAGCAGCGCCAGTGCATCAACAGATATCTCTACTGTTGCATCTCCATTATTTGAAGGAACTGAAGGTTGTTTTTTACTTTACGATGCATCCACAAACGCTGAAATTGCTCAATTCAATAAAGCAAAGTGTGCAACGCAAATGGCACCAGATTCAACTTTCAAGATCGCATTATCACTTATGGCATTTGATGCGGAAATAATAGATCAGAAAACCATATTCAAATGGGATAAAACCCCCAAAGGAATGGAGATCTGGAACAGCAATCATACACCAAAGACGTGGATGCAATTTTCTGTTGTTTGGGTTTCGCAAGAAATAACCCAAAAAATTGGATTAAATAAAATCAAGAATTATCTCAAAGATTTTGATTATGGAAATCAAGACTTCTCTGGAGATAAAGAAAGAAACAACGGATTAACAGAAGCATGGCTCGAAAGTAGCTTAAAAATTTCACCAGAAGAACAAATTCAATTCCTGCGTAAAATTATTAATCACAATCTCCCAGTTAAAAACTCAGCCATAGAAAACACCATAGAGAACATGTATCTACAAGATCTGGATAATAGTACAAAACTGTATGGGAAAACTGGTGCAGGATTCACAGCAAATAGAACCTTACAAAACGGATGGTTTGAAGGGTTTATTATAAGCAAATCAGGACATAAATATGTTTTTGTGTCCGCACTTACAGGAAACTTGGGGTCGAATTTAACATCAAGCATAAAAGCCAAGAAAAATGCGATCACCATTCTAAACACACTAAATTTATAAAAAATCTAATGGCAAAATCGCCCAACCCTTCAATCAAGTCGGGACGGCCAAAAGCAAGCTTTTGGCTCCCCTCGCTGGCGCTCGGCGCCCCTTATTTCAAACGTTAGACGGCAAAGTCACAGACCGCGGGATCTCTTATGACCAACTACTTTGATAGCCCCTTCAAAGGCAAGCTGCTTTCTGAGCAAGTGAAGAACCCCAATATCAAAGTTGGGCGGTACAGCTATTACTCTGGCTACTATCATGGGCACTCATTCGATGACTGCGCACGGTATCTGTTTCCGGACCGTGATGACGTTGATAAGTTGATCATCGGTAGTTTCTGCTCTATCGGGAGTGGGGCTTCCTTTATCATGGCTGGCAATCAGGGGCATCGGTACGACTGGGCATCATCTTTCCCGTTCTTTTATATGCAGGAAGAACCTGCATTCTCAAGCGCACTCGATGCCTTCCAAAAAGCAGGTAATACTGTCATTGGCAATGACGTTTGGATCGGCTCTGAGGCAATGGTCATGCCCGGAATCAAGATCGGGCACGGTGCGGTGATAGGCAGCCGCTCGTTGGTGACAAAAGATGTGGGGCACTGTTGCAAAGTTAGCGATGAGGCAGCCTTTTGTCTTATTCAAAGGCCTTACATTTCAAAAACTCTGCTTACCAGGCGCATTTCGCCCAGGGGATCACCATAATAAAATGCTGAGGCCTGGCCTTTGCGTAGTGCACGCATCACCTCAATACCTTTGATGGTGGCGTAAGCCGTCTTCATGGATTTAAATCCCAGCGTGGCGCCGATTATCCGTTTCAGTTTGCCATGATCGCATTCAATCACGTTGTTCCGGTACTTAATCTGTCGGTGTTCAACGTCAGACGGGCACCGGCCTTCGCGTTTGAGCAGAGCAAGCGCGCGACCATAGGCGGGCGCTTTATCCGTGTTGATGAATCGCGGGATCTGCCACTTCTTCACGTTGTTGAGGATTTTACCCAGAAACCGGTATGCAGCTTTGCTGTTACGACGGGAGGAGAGATAAAAATCGACAGTGCGGCCCCGGCTGTCGACGGCCCGGTACAGATACGCCCAGCGGCCATTGACCTTCACGTAGGTTTCATCCATGTGCCACGGGCAAAGATCGGAAGGGTTACGCCAGTACCAGCGCAGCCGTTTTTCCATTTCAGGCGCATAACGCTGAACCCAGCGGTAAATCGTGGAGTGATCGACATTCACTCCGCGTTCAGCCAGCATCTCCTGCAGCTCACGGTAACTGATGCCGTATTTGCAGTACCAGCGTACGGCCCACAGAATGATGTCACGCTGAAAATGCCGGCCTTTGAATGGGTTCATGTGCAGCTCCATCAGCAAAAGGGGATGATAAGTTTATCACCACCGACTATTTGCAACAGTGCCCTATTTTTCGGGGATCTGATTGCCCTCTGGCAATATCATTCAGCACGCCATAGTCGGCATCATGGTCCATTCGCCAGAAAACCGAAGCACCGGCATCAGCCAGGCGTGGAGAAAACTGGTATCCCAGCAGCCAGAAAAGGCCAAAGACAAGTTCGCTGGCACCTGCTGTATCGGTCATAATTTCGGTTGGATTCAGCCCGGTCTCCTGTTCCAGAAGACCTTCCAGCACAAAGATAGAGTCCCTCAGCGTCCCCGGTATAACGATGCCATGAAAGCCGGAATACTGATCGGACACAAAGTTGTACCAGGTGATCCCTCTGTTATTACCAAAGTATTTGCGGTTCGGTCCGGCATTGATTGTTCTGACTGGCGTAACAAAGCGCATTCCATCTGCAGATGCCACTTCTCCTCCACCCCATATCTGTGCCAGTGGCAGCGTTGCCTGAAAATCAACCAGTCTGGCATTAGCGCTGGTGATAGTTTCAGCCCGCAGATAGTTCGCTTTTGTCCAGTTCAGCCGGTGTCGGGTCAGTGCAGGAACATTTGATCTGATCAGTGGTTCCAGACCGATATTGCAGGCTTCAGCCATCAGCACGGCGCTGATGCTGACGGGCAGATCATCAACTCTGGCACTGGCTTCACTAGCATGGAAAAACTCATCAGCAAATCCGGTATGGGCGTTAATTTCGAGCAGCAACTCCGTTAAATCCACCGGAGGGAGTAGATCACTGATCATTTTGCTCAGTCGTTTCGGCACTGTTGCAAATAGTCGGTGGTGATAAACTTATCATCCCCTTTTGCTGATGGAGCTGCACATGAACCCATTCAAAGGCCGGCATTTTCAGCGTGACATCATTCTGTGGGCCGTACGCTGGTACTGCAAATACGGCATCAGTTACCGTGAGCTGCAGGAGATGCTGGCTGAACGCGGAGTGAATGTCGATCACTCCACGATTTACCGCTGGGTTCAGCGTTATGCGCCTGAAATGGAAAAACGGCTGCGCTGGTACTGGCGTAACCCTTCCGATCTTTGCCCGTGGCACATGGATGAAACCTACGTGAAGGTCAATGGCCGCTGGGCGTATCTGTACCGGGCCGTCGACAGCCGGGGCCGCACTGTCGATTTTTATCTCTCCTCCCGTCGTAACAGCAAAGCTGCATACCGGTTTCTGGGTAAAATCCTCAACAACGTGAAGAAGTGGCAGATCCCGCGATTCATCAACACGGATAAAGCGCCCGCCTATGGTCGCGCGCTTGCTCTGCTCAAACGCGAAGGCCGGTGCCCGTCTGACGTTGAACACCGACAGATTAAGTACCGGAACAACGTGATTGAATGCGATCATGGCAAACTGAAACGGATAATCGGCGCCACGCTGGGATTTAAATCCATGAAGACGGCTTACGCCACCATCAAAGGTATTGAGGTGATGCGTGCACTACGCAAAGGCCAGGCCTCAGCATTTTATTATGGTGATCCCCTGGGCGAAATGCGCCTGGTAAGCAGAGTTTTTGAAATGTAAGGCCTTTGAATGAGACAAAAGGCTGCCTCATCGCTAACTTTGCAACAGTGCCTTGCTTGCGCCATTTGAATATCTGGTTTGCATTGATGCCATGCAGGCGCGCGACATGAGACACGGTCATACCGGGCTCCATAGTCTGCTGAATAATGGCAATTTTTTCCTGCGGTGTACGACGCCGACGCCGCTCAGGTCCTGATAACACTTCAACCATCTTATCGTTCTGACTGGTATTAAACATAGTTCCAAGACTACCTCTTATTTTAAGAGAGTCGAAGTGTCTGGTGATCTATGGGGCCAGTCTAGCCCTCTTCCAAGTGTAGGGAGATATAGTCAAAGTTTGCTTCTCCGCCGATGAGTCCGCCCTGCGTCGGATAGTCCGATTTTTTACCGGCGAAGCACGGCTCTCCTAACCCTATCTAAAGCGAATAACTTTTTTCAACAGGGCCGCGTGCCAATGCAAGAGCGATAGGCGCTCTACGCGCCAATTTGACCACTTAAAACAGGTAAATTGAGGGGTTGTAATGTGTTGATGTAACAGGCTTTTATTTTAATGTCTTGGCATATGTATAATGGTAGTCTAGCCCTCCTTTCAACAAGGAGTACTCATGGAAACCTACAATCATACATATCGGCACCACAACTTTTCACATAAAGACTTAAGTGATCTCACCTTCACCGCTTGCACATTCATTCGCAGCGACTTTCGACGTGCTAACTTGCGTGATACGACATTCGTCAACTGCAAGTTCATTGAACAGGGTGATATCGAAGGCTGCCACTTTGATGTCGCAGATCTTCGTGATGCAAGTTTCCAACAATGCCAACTTGCGATGGCAAACTTCAGTAATGCCAATTGCTACGGTATAGAGTTCCGTGCGTGTGATTTAAAAGGTGCCAACTTTTCCCGAACAAACTTTGCCCATCAAGTGAGTAATCGTATGTACTTTTGCTCAGCATTTATTTCTGGATGTAATCTTTCCTATGCCAATATGGAGAGGGTTTGTTTAGAAAAATGTGAGTTGTTTGAAAATCGCTGGATAGGAACGAACCTAGCGGGTGCATCACTGAAAGAGTCAGACTTAAGTCGAGGTGTTTTTTCCGAAGATGTCTGGGGGCAATTTAGCCTACAGGGTGCCAATTTATGCCACGCCGAACTCGACGGTTTAGATCCCCGCAAAGTCGATACATCAGGTATCAAAATTGCAGCCTGGCAGCAAGAACTGATTCTCGAAGCACTGGGTATTGTTGTTTATCCTGACTAATTGCTTTGATGTGTGATTTTAAACGCTCAAATTTATAAAACGAATAATATTGTCAACCTTGCAATAATAGACATAGGGACAACCATGTATAAATTTTTACCCTCAGGCGTCTTCACAATAGAGCCATATAGCAGTGGGTCACTTAGTGGGCTTAATTTTTCCATTAAAGATAATATTAATATTGCTCAGTATAAAACATCATATGGTAGCCCATCTTGGCAAGTAAACATAAGGCTGCCATTTATAAGGCACTGTTGCAAAAATGTGGAGGTGATAGGGGTACTACGCCGGAACCCCAGATTTTTCCGTCCGTTCAAATTATCCACGGTTGAACAGCTTGATCCCGTCCGCCCGCAGTTGACCAACAGGGGAAATATGCCTGTACAAAGTTTGCCGGGTTATCCCAAGTTCCTGGCATAGCGTACTGACCTTTGTTTCTGATTGTCCCATTGATGCCATTGCCAGTCGCAGTTTGACTGGCGTCATTTTATAAGGTCGGCCGCCGTTCCGCCCACGGGCTCTTGCTGATGCCAGACCTGCAGTCGTTCTTTCAGCAATCAGTTCGCGCTCAAACTCCGCCAGTGCGGCAAAGATACCGAAGACAAGCTTGCCAGCGGCCGTTGTTGTGTCGATAGTCGCCCCGTGACCGGTCAGCACTTTCAGACCGGTCCCCCTCGCGGTCAGGTCGTGCACTGTATTAATGAGATGACGAAGATCACGACCGAGGCGGTCCAGCTGGCACTGTTGCAAAGTTAGCGATGAGGCAGCCTTTTGTCTTATTCAAAGGCCTTACATTTCAAAAACTCTGCTTACCAGGCGCATTTCGCCCAGGGGATCACCATAATAAAATGCTGAGGCCTGGCCTTTGCGTAGTGCACGCATCACCTCAATACCTTTGATGGTGGCGTAAGCCGTCTTCATGGATTTAAATCCCAGCGTGGCGTTGATTATCCGTTTCAGTTTGCCATGATCGCATTCAATCACGTTGTTCCGGTACTTAATCTGTCGGTGTTCAACGTCAGACGGGCACCGGCCTTCGCGTTTGAGCAGAGCAAGCGCGCGACCATAGGCGGGCGCTTTATCCGTGTTGATGAATCGTGGGATCTGCCACTTCTTCACGTTGTTGAGGATTTTACCCAGAAACCGGTATGCAGCTTTGCTGTTACGACGGGAGGAGAGATAAAAATCGACAGTGCGGCCCCGGCTGTCGACGGCCCGGTACAGATACGCCCAGCGGCCATTGACCTTCACGTAGGTTTCATCCATGTGCCACGGGCAAAGATCGGAAGGGTTACGCCAGTACCAGCGCAGCCGTTTTTCCATTTCAGGCGCATAACGCTGAACCCAGCGGTAAATCGTGGAGTGATCGATCGACATTCACTCCGCGTTCAGCCAGCATCTCCTGCAGCTCACGGTAACTGATGCCGTATTTGCAGTACCAGCGTACGGCCCACAGAATGATGTCACGCTGAAAATGCCGGCCTTTGAATGGGTTCATGTGCAGCTCCATCAGCAAAAGGGGATGATAAGTTTATCACCACCGACTATTTGCAACAGTGCCTCTTCATGAAAATTATCGTCTGAGGGCCGGGCAATTTCACGGACAAGCGTGATGATTTCAGCCAGCTTTTGCCTTGGGATGTAGCTGAACACCTCAGCACGAATCGATTCGTCCGGTGTTTCTTCTTTCAGCAGGTACGAACATGCGCTGGCGAGCGCCAATGCAGATTTATCCAGATCCTTCAGCGAGCGGAGCCGTTTTTTCTGCCCAATCTTTCTGGCGTCACGGATGATAACGGCCAGCATGGCGTCCAGAACGTCCAATGCATCATCCAGCGCCAGCGTTTCCATGCAAGGACAAAGGCAACCAGAACCGCCATCCTTTTCTGCGGTGACATCCTGGCAATATTGAACACCGAAGTCATACCAGCATAACGTGCGAGATTTTTCAGGCGCACAGCCGGGAGTGTACTCAGGTTTTCAGCATGCAGGCCAAAATCGTTCAGAGTTTTCCAGCGTTCAATTGCTTCATTAAACGCCGGACCACTGATGGTCACAGGGCCCTTTTTCAGTGATTCCAGTAAAGACAGGCGGCTGCAATCAGTTGGCCCCAGCAGCATCTCCAGCTGTGAACGCTGTTCGGCTGACGGTATCAGTGCCAGTTTGTTCCACAGGCGCAACGTCGCCTTTTCCCTTACCTCTGAAATCAACCGGGTCAGCGTAGTGGCTCCGGGGAGAATAATACGATGTTGCATAAGCCACCCTGTCGCCAGATCGAAAAGCAGGCCAGGACGTTCGTTGCTTATCCAGCTCCGGGTATATAAAAGACGGGTAAGGCGAAATGTCCAGGGCCAGGCAATTCACGATACTGATAGTGCTGACGTATCAGCGCTGCATGCTCACGGCGGGTATTTTCCCTCTGACCGTATTCTGCAAGAACGGTGATATCACGAATCCCGAGCTGTCTGGCGGTAAAATGCCGGACGCCGGAAGGAATATGACCTGGGACCTACGTGCGCCCGCACCGACACCCTCACACCTTCGAGCTACTGTTGCCATTAAGGGGTCGTTTCGTGGTGCTGAATTTTGACGATCGGGGTACCGTCACCCATCGGGCGATATTGGGGGAAACCTGTACGGTGCTGGAGATGGCCGCAGGAACCTGGCATGCCGTGCTGTCGCTGGATACCGGTGGCATAATTTTTGAAGTAAAACACGGTGGCTATCAACCCGTGGCTGCCGATGACTATGCGCACTGGGCTCCAGCGGAAGGAGAACCAGGAACCACGGAGCTTATGGCCTGGTATGCGCAAGCGCAGGTGGGCGACAGCACTTTTGCCGTCTAAGGCGATAAACAAAAACGGAATGAGTTTCCCCATTCCGTTTCCGCTATTACAAACCGTCGGTGACGATTTTAGCCGCCGACGCTAATACATCGCGACGGCTTTCTGCCTTAGGTTGAGGCTGGGTGAAGTAAGTGACCAGAATCAGCGGCGCACGATCTTTTGGCCAGATCACCGCGATATCGTTGGTGGTGCCATAGCCACCGCTGCCGGTTTTATCCCCCACAACCCAGGAAGCAGGCAGTCCAGCCTGAATGCTCGCTGCACCGGTGGTATTGCCTTTCATCCATGTCACCAGCTGCGCCCGTTGGCTGTCGCCCAATGCTTTACCCAGCGTCAGATTCCGCAGAGTTTGCGCCATTGCCCGAGGTGAAGTGGTATCACGCGGATCGCCCGGAATGGCGGTGTTTAACGTCGGCTCGGTACGGTCGAGACGGAACGTTTCGTCTCCCAGCTGTCGGGCGAACGCGGTGACGCTAGCCGGGCCGCCAACGTGAGCAATCAGCTTATTCATCGCCACGTTATCGCTGTACTGTAGCGCGGCCGCGCTAAGCTCAGCCAGTGACATCGTCCCATTGACGTGCTTTTCCGCAATCGGATTATAGTTAACAAGGTCAGATTTTTTGATCTCAACTCGCTGATTTAACAGATTCGGTTCGCTTTCACTTTTCTTCAGCACCGCGGCCGCGGCCATCACTTTACTGGTGCTGCACATCGCAAAGCGCTCATCAGCACGATAAAGTATTTGCGAATTATCTGCTGTGTTAATCAATGCCACACCCAGTCTGCCTCCCGACTGCCGCTCTAATTCGGCAAGTTTTTGCTGTACGTCCGCCGTTTGCGCATACAGCGGCACACTTCCTAACAACAGCGTGACGGTTGCCGTCGCCATCAGCGTGAACTGGCGCAGTGATTTTTTAACCATGGGATTCCTTATTCTGGAAGATACGAAATAACAACAACATGAATAGTCCCTAAATTCCACGTGTGTTTTTTATTAGCTTCAAAAATCACTATTTCACGAAGAATTTAGACTGCTTCTCACACATTGTAACATTATTTACAACCACCTTTCAATCATTTTTGATAAATCATTGATTTCATCTTTGCTGCAATGATACTTAATAAACTCTGCAAGTTATCCACAGAGCAACACTCAATTTTATTGATGATATTCTTATTGGCACTGTTGCAAAGTTAGCGATGAGGCAGCCTTTTGTCTTATTCAAAGGCCTTACATTTCAAAAACTCTGCTTACCAGGCGCATTTCGCCCAGGGGATCACCATAATAAAATGCTGAGGCCTGGCCTTTGCGTAGTGCACGCATCACCTCAATACCTTTGATGGTGGCGTAAGCCGTCTTCATGGATTTAAATCCCAGCGTGGCGTTGATTATCCGTTTCAGTTTGCCATGATCGCATTCAATCACGTTGTTCCGGTACTTAATCTGTCGGTGTTCAACGTCAGACGGGCACCGGCCTTCGCGTTTGAGCAGAGCAAGCGCGCGACCATAGGCGGGCGCTTTATCCGTGTTGATGAATCGTGGGATCTGCCACTTCTTCGTTGTTGAGGATTTTACCCAGAAACCGGTATGCAGCTTTGCTGTTACGACGGGAGGAGAGATAAAAATCGACAGTGCGGCCCCGGCTGTCGACGGCCCGGTACAGATACGCCCAGCGGCCATTGACCTTCACGTAGGTTTCATCCATGTGCCACGGGCAAAGATCGGAAGGGTTACGCCAGTACCAGCGCAGCCGTTTTTCCATTTCAGGCGCATAACGCTGAACCCAGCGGTAAATCGTGGAGTGATCGACATTCACTCCGCGTTCAGCCAGCATCTCCTGCAGCTCACGGTAACTGATGCCGTATTTGCAGTACCAGCGTACGGCCCACAGAATGATGTCACGCTGAAAATGCCGGCCTTTGAATGGGTTCATGTGCAGCTCCATCAGCAAAAGGGGATGATAAGTTTATCACCACCGACTATTTGCAACAGTGCCTCTCAAAATCGGTGGAGCTGCATGACAAAGTCATCGGGCATTATCTGAACATAAAACACTATCAATAAGTTGGAGTCATTACCAAACAGGGATTATTTATTCTCTCAGGCGAGAATAAAATAGACGAAGAATGTTTCATTAATATAGTCCAAACGGCTGTCGCCATAAATAACATCGGTAGAGAATCTAATGGTTATATTTTAGTTGGTGTTTCCGATACCAAAGCTACGGCAGACAGAGTTAAGACTTTATATGGTGTTACCCCTATTGAGTGCAATGGCTATTATATCAATGGAATTGATCATGAAGCTGTAATTCAATCAAAAAACATAGATAATTACTTTCTGTTCATAAAACAAAAAATAGAATCATTTAATTTTAATGAGGCTTTGAAACAACAAATACTAAAAGATATTTCATTATGTTCATATGAAGGACTGCATGTTTTAAAAATCGAAATAAAAAGTGTCGGAGAAGTCTGTCATTTTGAAAATAGGTATTATATAAGACAAGGAACAGCTACGCATTTAATCACTGACGGTGAAGCAATTAGTAGTTTACACAGATTATATTACTCATAATTACTTAAGCACTATGAAGGTATCATACACCTTCATAGTGTACTTTTTTACTGCGCTTTGGGGCTAAATTGTTTTTGTGAATAGCCAGAATATCGTGGCTACGGCGGCAATGGAAATATATGATCTCTGCTGCCAGAGACTGGAGATGTAATTGGGGGCAGTTTGGATATCGAAAATTATTGTACTATAAGGGGTCCGCTTGAGGGGGCCGCTTGGAAAACGGAAATTTTCCCACGCTAAGAGAATTGAGTTGAACGAGTGGTTACATCTAGGCCAGCTAACTCACTGAACGTAAAGGCTGTACGAAATGTTCCGACCGTCCGATAACCATTTGGCTTACTTCCGTACATTTCCTTGCGTAGATGTACAGAATTGTACGATTTCGGACACCAAAACTGCTGTTGTCCCGGTGCATGAAGCTACTTTCCGGGTTGGTGGTACTGACTTTGGTGTTCTTAACGACGACGTTTTCAACTCTGAAAATCGCCTCTCTGCACGGGGATTTTTACCCCCCCATAGAGCCGTCATATAAATTCAAATTATTAACTTTGATGGTAGAATTATCTTAGGTTTGATAAAATTTTGAGCCGTCGCCGTTTACTTCACAGGATTCAATATAATGGCTAAATATACAGTTTGTGATTACCAATAAACTATTAGAAATAATGGGAATGGTTGTGCCAATCTCTATCTGGAGGTCTTATTGCAGGGAACATCCACCCCATCGTTACACCAATACAGAATTGCCCCCGATACAAGACATCCAGACATTAACCTAATAAAAGCGCACCTTGACGAGGGCTTTCAGCAGGCAAAGTCTGAGGGATTAAAAGTAGAGATTTCAGATTATAAAGAACGTCTTTACCTGTACATTAGAACACCTGGTAATAACCTAATGCAATATTCTGGTTGCAGAGAAAAATAATACAGTCGCGCTGGATACGCTGACATTGACGCAGTTATATGATTTTCTGGCGTTGGTCAGTAAACCAGCTGCAGCCAAAACGGTGTAGTCCCTGACACAGGCGCCGGTCATTCTGTTAACTCATCCACGTATGGGATGAACAGTTGTTTCAGTTTGAAACCAGGGATGTCAGACGGATTTTTGCTGGCGAGTACGAAATCCGTTACGAACTTAATGGCCAGACTATTTATGTATTGCGCCTGTGACACACACGAGAAAACAGGTAGATTGTGTGTGAGGGCAACTTTAACATAGCCTGCAGGTGTTAATTCAGGAGCATTGTTATCAGACCAAATATTTTTCATTCCATTAAATAGTCTTGTAGGGGATAAAATGAATTACGATGAAATAACGAAAATCACTGCAGAACGTATTAGCGACTACATGACTGAAGCGGTTAATACAGACTCTAAATCTGTTGCGGAAATGTTTCATAACGCTGCATGGGGAGTGCTATCATTGTGGTTTGAACTCGTCACAAAAATAGATCTGGATATACATAAAAAGAACAGGTATGCAAGTTATGATTTTAGAAGAAAAATCGAAATGCAGCATGAAGAGTTTCAGAAAATGACAGAGCGTGAGCAAGTGCCTTTATTGAAATTGCCTGAATAACAGAGACAGTGCAAACGATTATTTCATAATAACGATTATGTAATGACTGGTAAGAAAATAACTTGATTGAGTTCCCTTTATCCAGCCTGATAGTGGATAAAGGGAACTCAATAATAATTGAATTAATTTATTAGCTTCATCGCATTTTTTTGGTCTCTTCATCACTTTTTTGCTCTTGTTGTGAAGAGGATTGAGTGACTATTGAAGAATTAAAATCGGCCATCTCTTTTGGAAATAGCGATCTCAATATATTCACGATATCTGAAAATGTGGTTTCTTTCGTCAGCAGCTCACATAAAAGGAAAGGGGTCCGGGGATCTTGTCTGTATAAGGCCAGACCTGCCGTCAGTGCGGCCCGGTTAAGGCGGCTTCGTTCCCCTTGCGGGATACTGTCCAGTGTATCACAAACAATTTTATCTGTTTGATTTACATCTGGATTTAGTTTGAAGGCAATGGTTCTGCGCTTGTCCATCATTAATTACCTATGAGATACATACCGTTAACTAAATCATATTGAGAGTTATTGGTTTTGAAAAAACGTTCATCACGAATCTGTGTGTGTTTTTTTACTGCATCGCATATTAATTCTGCGCCACCGCCTATAACCATAACATGAGTATAACCAGAAAATTCATTGAGCGTATTTAATACACGTTGCTCAAGTTTACGAAGTGCTTCATTCATTGCTTCGGTGACTATTGATATTTTGTTCTCATCATTAATTCGTTGCTTCAGATAGTTATTATCTTTTCTGTGAATGATTATATCGTCAGCAAGATAGCTACTTCCTTTTGTTCTCGCAAGAGAAAGGGCATCTTTACTGCAGATGTAACCAGAGAGACACCAAGAGATGAGTCTCCGTATATTTTACTGATCCCCGATAATTTCCCCATTACCTGAGAAATATCTAATGTGGTGCCCCGAGATCTATAATTAATAAAGAATCTAACTCATCCAGTTCTTGTAGAACTTCATAACCTGCCGGTATAGATTCAGGCATGACTTTTACATCTTTTATTGTGAATGTATCCCCGCCATTTAATGTAATTTTTTCCGGAAGTTTGCTTTCTTACGCTCAATATTTTCCGTATTGGGTTGGTTATTTCTGTCGTAATACTCTGTCAGAGGAAGTGTGCAAACAATATCCACTTCGCTTACCGGCAGACCACTGGTCAGTAAGGCGTGATGCACTGCAACGACATTAACGTCGCTGTATTGCCATGCGATATTGGTTGTGACTACAGCATCCGGGCTGATTGGATCAAATGAATACTGTTCGCCGTTCAGTGTGTAGTTAAAGACCTTTTTATCACCAAAAGAGACTGCCCACTCGCGTTTGAAGCTGTTCGGGCTAATGTGCTGTTTAATTGTTCCGTCGCTTTCCTGCCACTGTAGTTTGATGTTTGTTGAACCGTCATCAATGAATACCAACATTTATAAAACTCCTTATGGTGTTTTTTTGGTGTGTGTTTGGGTATGTTTTGGGTTTTAAGTGGGTTTGTTTGTCAAGTTTACCCCATTTCAACCATCAATCAATGATTATTTGTCTTGTTTTGGTGTTTTATTGGGTTGGGTATGGGTTGTTTTTGGGTTTTGTTTGGCGGGTAACAAAAGATGTCGCCGGGCTCCTCTTTTTACTGCGCCGGCTGACGCGGCGCGGCAGGAACGCTGCCTGTGGTCAGTGTCCCGCGTCCGGCCGGGCACGGGACGGGCGCTTTTACCGCTCCCGGCTGGCGTTGGTGACAGTGTACGCCAGCCCGTCGCCCTTTTCTGATGAACGCCCTTCAAGCCGCTTTCGCGGCATATCCTCGCCGTCAAAAAGACGACGGCTGCGGTATTCCACGGTCGGCCTGACCCGTTACCGGACGCGGTGAACAGCCCACAGGCAGCGGGGAACGGGCACCACAGGGGTGCCCTCCCGGTGCCCTCTGTAAGAGAAGGAGTGCTGTTATGTCCCGTTTTATCCTGGGTGACTGCGTGCGTGTTATGGCCACGTTTCCGGGCAATGCTGTCGATTTCATCCTCACCGACCCGCCGTATCTCGTCGGTTTCCGTGACCGTTCCGGGCGCACCATCGCCGGCGATAAAACCGATGAATGGCTGCAACCAGCCTGTAATGAAATGTACCGCGTACTCAAAAAAGACGCGTTAATGGTGAGCTTCTATGGCTGGAACCGCGTCGATCGCTTTATGGCCGCCTGGAAAAATGCGGGATTCAGCGTTGTTGGTCACCTGGTCTTCACCAAAAACTACACATCGAAGGCCGCATATGTGGGCTATCGCCACGAATGTGCCTACATCCTGGCAAAAGGCCGTCCACGTCTGCCACAAAACCCGCTGCCGGACGTGCTGGGCTGGAAATATTCGGGCAATCGCCATCACCCGACGGAAAAGCCCGTTACCAGCCTGCAACCGCTGATTGAGAGCTTCACACACCCGAACGCAATTGTGCTGGACCCGTTTGCAGGCAGCGGCTCAACCTGCGTCGCCGCCCTCCAGTCCGGACGCCGGTATATCGGTATCGAGCTGCTTGAGCAGTATCACCGTGCCGGGCAGCAACGCCTTGCCGCCGTGCAACGGGCCATGCAGCAGGGGGCCGCGAATGATGACTGGTTTATGCCGGAGGCTGCGTAAATGAACTATGCAGGACACGAAAAACTGCGCGCCGAAGTGGCGGAGGTGGCCAATGCCATGTGCGACCTGCGTACAACCATGAATGAGATGGAGCAGCGGTACAGCTTTAATGCCGACACCCTGCCGGAACGTCTGGTGCGTCAGACGCTGTTTCGCGCAAACCGCCTCCTGATGGAGGCATATACCGAAATTCTGGAACTGGAAGCGTGCTTTAAAGATTGAGAAGGAGACGAGAATGTACGGAACATGCGAAACGCTATGCCGGGAGCTGGCAGTAAAGTATCCGGGAGACATGCCGCTGATGCTGGTTATCTGGTCCCCGGAAGAGATTCAGGCACTGGCTGACGGTATGGAAATTTCTCTGACCGGTCATGAAATCAGGACCGTCCTGGCACGCCTGGAGGACATCCCGGAAGACCAGCGGATTGAGTCCGGTATTTCTTCCGCTGCGGTGATGGAGATTATCCGCAACGAGAGCGAAAACCGCCTGGTGACCGTCCCTGCTGAACTGCTGGCGTCCCTGATTCAGACCGCTGAACAGGCATTGTGGAAACGTGAATGGGCCGCCCGGGATCATGGCCTCGCCGTCCCGGAATGCGTCACCCGCCGTCAGGAGGTGGTTAATCAGGCCCGCACCCTGCTGAAAAACAACACACACGAAAACGACTGATGTTATCGCCGCCTGCCCTGCGGGCGGCGATACAGGGAGAACGCTTAATCATGAACGAAAACAGCACGCTGAACGCACTGATTTGTCGTCACGCCCGCAACCTGCTGCTGGCGCAGGGCTGGCCGGAAGAGACGGATGTTGACCAGCGTAACCCGAAGTATCCGGGCTGGATCAGCATTTATGTTCTGCTGGATGCGCCCCGGCTGGCGACGTTACTTATCAACCGTCACGGCGGCGTACTGCCGCCGCTCCTGGCCTCCGCCATTCAGAAACTGACCGGAACCGGGGCGGAACTGGTACTGTCCGGCAGTCAGTGGCAGTCGCTGCCGGTACTTCCGGCAGACGGAACGCAGGTGTCTTTCCCGTATGCCGGAGAATGGCTGACCGAAGACGAAATCAGGGCTGTACTTGCGGCGGTGCGCGATGCGGTACGCAGTGTCAGTTGCCGGGTGGCAGAAGATGCGCGGCGTATCCGGGCGGCGCTGACCACCACCGGTCAGACGTTGCTGACTCGCCAGACGCGCCGCTTTCGTCTGGTTGTGAAGGAAAGCGATCACCCCTGCTGGCTCGATGAAGATGACGAAAACCTGCCCGTGGTGCTCGATGCCATCGTGAACCGGGGAGCACGTTTTTCGTCGGTGGAAATGTACCTGGTCAGCGATTGTATTGAGCATATCCTGTCCAGTGGGCTGGCCTGCGATGTGCTGCGTATACCGGATGAACCGCCCCGCCGCTGGTTTGACCGTGGTGTTCTGCGGGAGGTGGTCCGGGAAGCCCGGGCCGAAATCCGCAGCATGGCGGATGCCCTGGCAAAAATCCGGAAATGATGACGTTGGCGGGGTAAATCCCCGCCTTTTTCCTGCCGGTCCCCGGACAGAGCACAAAGGAAGTCGCCGCCGGCTCCGCTTTACCCGGCCATGCGGGGCATGGCCTTGTGGGTTTTCAGTTATGTGGCCTCAGCGTCGTGTGCGGGCTGTGCCGTGCCTCCATCGTAGCCGGGCTGGCAGGGATGCAAGGGTACGCTTCGCCGCTGCGGTCACCCGGTCCCTCCTTCCCGTCTGCCGTGATTTTCCGGTCGTTCACCCGCTCAGATTTCGCGGTCTCACCCTCCAACTCCCGCCAGCCGTGTGCGTCAGGCTGCGGCTTCCCTTGCGCCCTGTGCATCCCCGCCTTATCGCCCGGCTTTTATGGAGGCACGGCACCGCCCGGTGTCGCGGAATATGTGAACAACGGAGGAAAACATCATGCAATATGCGAAACCTGTCACTCTGAACGTTGAAGAGTGCGACCGTCTCTCCTTTCTACCGTATCTGTTTGGCAACGATTTTCTGTATGCCGAGGCGTATGTGTACGCGCTGGCGCAAAAAATGATGCCGGAATATCAGGGAGGCTTCTGGCACTTCATCCGCCTGCCGGACGGTGGCGGTTACATGATGCCGGATGGCGACCGTTTCCACATGGTGAACGGTGCAAACTGGTTTGACCGTACCGTGAGTGCTGATGCCGCAGGCATCATTCTGACTTCCCTTGTGATTAACCGCCAGTTGTGGCTGTACCACGACAGCGGGGATGCAGGACTGACCCAGCTTTACCGGATGCGCGATGCGCAGTTGTGGCGTCACATCGAATTTCACCCCGAATGCAACGCGATTTACGCGGCACTGGACTGATTAACGGACGGGGCGGCAATGCCGCCCCTGTAAAGGAGACGAGAACATGTACTGTACTGTTAAAGAAATTATCCGCGAAGTGCTGGATACAGACGTGCCGGACAGTGAATGCGTTTTTGCCGTGGTGCTGACCCGTGGGGATGTGCGTCACATAGCCCAGGACTGGAGTCTGACAGACGATGAGCTGGAAACCGTCATGCAGCGACTGGACGATGCCTTTGCGCATGGTGCGGATGTCAGCATTGTTCACGACGTTGTTCGTGAGCTGATGGAAGAAAAGCGCGCCAGCCGTCAGGTGACAGTTCCGGCGGTGATGCTGGAAAAAGTGATGGCGCTGGCAGGCAGTGAAATGAAGCGCCTGTATGCCGTCGGGAGCGAGAACGGGGGCGACGGTGACGCATTCGTCAGGGAAGAACGCGAAGCAATGGACGTTGTGTTACAGGCGCTGGACGGGGAGCACATGTCATGAATATCAGCACAGAAACCCGCGAAATTCTGCGCAATTACAAAGCCGTGATTAATGCGCGGCGTCGTGAAATGGGGCAGAAACCGCTCACCACTGCGCAGATTGTTGATGAAATCTGCGATTTTGTGGCGAATCAGCAGGCTGTATTCCTCGGCGGTCACTACATCCTTCAGGGCAGCATAAACAGGTGATACAGGGGCAGGCGGTGGAGGCCGCCTGTCAGCCCGCGCGAAAACCCCTGGCAGGCTGACGCCTGCCGGAAGGGAAGCGGGCCACGCTGGCGCGTCGCCCGTTACCCTTCCCGTCTGTGATGTGTCTGACTCAGGAGTGTTTCTTTCTTATGTTATGGAACTGTTCCTGATGTTGTTGTTCCTTTATCTGCTGCTCTGATTCTGACTACTGCAGTGTTGTTCTGTCTGCCGGGCGCACCTTCGGCTCCCGGCTGCCTGGCGGCATCCGGTCGTCAGGCCCGACTCCGACAGGCAGCTGCTGGCGCACCTGCCAGTCTCCGCCGAACCCGCTGGCGCGGTTTCGGGCTGCCGCTACGGTCCGATGCGTGAAAACCCCTGGCTTGCAGCGACCGTTCCGGTCGCGCCGCCTCTGTCGCGCCGTGGCCTGCGCTCCCGGCATCCCGGCAAAAGGCCGCCGGGATGTAAGGGGCAACGCCGTTTCGCGCACGCGCTCTCCGTCGTTGCGGCGGGCCCCTGCTCATTGCCTGCCGGGTGCCACACACCCGTATGAGTCCCTGTCGCCGGGGGCATAGACAGCCACAACCTGCCGCACTGACTGTCCAGGGTAAATGAACAGCCCACAAAATTTTTTACCCAAAAACCGGTAAAAAATTTTGCGTTCTGCCCAGGACAGGTGCGTCAGGCCGTGGCAGTGATGCCCCTTGCGGCGAAGGTTCTCAAACGGGTGAAGTTCATACCACAGGGAATACAGCAGCAGGTTCCCGCGAAACGTCAAAACCGCGGCTCCCGAAACTCAACGGGTGATGTTCTTTAAAAATCAGGATTTATTTCAGGCTCCGGCAATACGCATTTATTTGTTCTGTCAGTCATCCGGCTGGCAGGTAATGAGAACGCAGGAACAGAAGGAGGAAAACACCGGAGAACGTCAGACGCAGATATGAAAAAAGCAGGCCGGGGAGGACCTGCTTAATCCACACCGCAAAAACTGTTCGAGCAGTTTCTGCGGTTCCATTCAACAGTCATAAGGAGTTTCATTTATGACGGTAAGTATTGTTTCACCTTCCGCAGCGGCTGTAAAGCCCCGCCGTCATCCCCGTTTCAGACGCGAAGACATCCCCGCGCCGGAAATTGACCCCGTGCTGAAAGCCTTCGGGCGACACATTGCCCGGAGTTTTCACCGGGGACGTGGTGTACACATCCCCGCCATGAAAAATACGGCTTTCGGGCAGGTGCTCCGCACACTCGAACTGAAACGCGCTTTTAACTGATGAGGTGAGCCGCCCCGCGAGGGGCGGCAACAGACGGAAGGAGAACATTTTATGACATTAGCTGCAATCACCATGACCGCCCCGGAAGCCGCCAGCCCTGTGCAGATGTACCGCGCGACCTACTCACCGGATGACAACAAACTGCGCCTGTATGCCGCGTCACGTCTTGACCCGGAGACGTATAAAAAAGTGCATGATGCCGGTTTCCGCTGGGCACCCAGACAGGCGCTGTTTGTCGCGCCAGCCTGGACACCGGGCCGGGAAGACGTGCTCCTCTCACTTGCCGGAGAGATTGAGGATGAAGACAGCACGCTCGCTGAACGTCAGGAAGCACGGGCGGAGCGGTTTACCGGATACAGCGGAAAGCGGGCCAGTGAATCCGCACAGGCACTTGATGAAGTGGAAAGACTGGCCGCGATGATCCCGCCCGGTCAGCCCATTCTTGTGGGGCATCACAGCGAACGCCGCGCCCGTCGTGATGCGCAGCGTATTGAAAACGGCATGAAACGTGCCGTGATGCTCTTTGAACGTGCGGAATACTGGGAAGAACGGGCGCGGTCGGCACTGCTTCACGCGAAGTATAAAGAACGCCCGGACGTTCGCTGGCGTCGTATCAAAAAAATCGAAGCTGATTTGCGCAAGGCTGAAAAGACCATCGCACAGTCGCAGAAATATCTGACGATGTGGCGGGCTGAATCGCTGGATCTGAATATGGCAAAACTCATCAGCAGTCATGACCATATCAGCGCCTGTTTCCCGCTGGATACGTATCCGCGCCCGGCAGAAAAAAGCCAGTATGAAGGGAGCCGGTCGTTATGGTCGGCCCTGGATGATGACATCATCACCACGGAGCAGGCCCGCGAAATTGCGATCCGCTGTCATGAACGGCAGATTCAGCATCAGCAACGCTGGGTTAACCACTATCAGAACCGCCTGATCTATGAGCGTGCCATGCTGGACGAAAGCGGCGGCGTGGTTACCCGGACACAGGATTTTGAGCCGGGCGGACAGGTTTTCAGCCGGGGCGAGTGGCTGACTATCATCCGCGTGAACAAAAGCAACGGGGCGGTGAGTTCAGTCACAACGCCAAATTACAGTTTTCTCGGGTACAGCGGCACGATGAAAGTGACGCCCGATCGCATCACGGACTACAAAGCACCATCGGCAGAAGAGGCTGCCGTCGCCAGTCAGGCCGCGAAGCGTCCGCCGGTAGTCAACTATCCGGGGGAAGGTTTCCGGGAAATGACAAAGGCGCAGTGGGCCGCCCTGCCCCGGGACTGTAAGGCCGTGCGCAGTGTGGAAGAAGCAGAAGACCACGGGGCATACCGCTACCGCCGCACAATGGACAATAATTTCCGTCTGGTGAATGTGTATATCACCGACATGAAAATCACGGAAATCCCACAGAAATAAGGTATATCCCCCCGGGAAATCCCCGGGGGATGACGGAGATAATGATATGCACAGTCAGTTAAGAGAACGTATCCGGCTGATGCGCGCAAGGCTGGATAACGCCGCGCCGGTTGCTGAAATCCGGGCTGAATCTCAGCTTTTTGTGAGTCCTGCCCCGATCTGTGATCGCCTGGTGACGCTGGCGGAAATCAGCAACCGTGATCACATTCTGGAACCCTCTGCCGGCACCGGGGCCATACTGCGGGCGATTCGGGATACCGCGCCGGAGGCCATGTGTGATGCGGTGGAGATTAACAGCGGGCTGGTCCGGTATCTGCGGGAAAATTTTAACGGTGTCAGGGTACAGTGTGGCGACTTCATGGAATGGCAGTCGGTGCAGTATTACAGCCGGATCATTATGAATCCGCCGTTCAGTCACGGGCAGGATATCCGGCATATCCTGCGGGCTTTTTCCCTGTTGCGTCCGGGGGGCGTTCTGGTTGCCGTCTGTCTCAACGGGCCACGCCAGCAGGAGAAGCTGTTACCGTTTTCTGACGTCCGCGAGGAGCTGCCGCGCGGCACGTTTGCTTATACCGATGTCCCGACGATGATTATTCGTTTGCGTGCCTGATGACACAGGGCTGGCGGGAGGATAAATGCCCGTCTGTCCGCGCCGGGAAAAAACCGCGCGCCGGTGGCGCTGAAAGGGGCCGCGCTCACGCGCCGCCCCTTTCATTACGCGGACGTTCTGATGGGGGCTTCTGTCTTTTCAGACCTGTCATTTGTCTGTTACTGATGATGTTGTTGTTCCTGCTACTGCTACTGCTACTGCTACTGCTACTGCTACTGCTACTGCTACTGTTCTTCTTTTTTCTACTGCCCTGATTATTGTCTGTTTTGTTGTTCTCCTGCTTATGCCTTTTCCGGGCGTCCCCCTGGCGGGGCGGGCTGTCGTGAACGGAGCCAGCGAAGCTGTCTCCGCCCTGGCGGGCTTCCATCCCTGACGCAAAAACCCGGGTTTGCAGCGACCGGAACGGTCGCGCCACCCTTGTCGCGCCGTGGCCTGCGCTCCCGGCATCCCGGCAAAAGACGCCGGGATGTAAGGAGCAACGCCGTTTCGCAAACCGCGCTTCACGTCGTTGCGGCGGGTCCCTGCCCGTTGTTCTGTCCGGTGCCATTCACCTGTTTAAGCCCCTGTCGCCGGGGGCATAGACAGCCACAACCTGCCGCACTGACTGTCCAGGGTAAATGAACAGCCCACAAAATTTTTTACCCAAAACCCGGTAAAAAATTTTGCGTTCTGCCCAGGACAGGTGCGTCAGGCCGTGGCAGTGATGCCCCTTGCGGCGAAGGTTCTCAAACAGGTGATGGTGAATACCGGAGGGAACAAAAGGCAGGTCCCCGCAAAACGTCAAAACCGCGGCTCCCGAAACTCAACAGATGATGGGGGCTGAAAACATCAACAGAAGGAGACACATCATGGCAGTTCGTGGCATTAACAAGGTCATTCTTGTCGGTCGTCTGGGAAAAGATCCGGAAGTCCGTTACATCCCCAACGGGGGCGCAGTGGCAAACCTGCAGGTGGCCACGTCAGAAACCTGGCGCGACAAACAGACGGGGGAAATGAAGGAGCAGACGGAATGGCACCGCGTGGTGCTGTTCGGCAAGCTCGCGGAAGTGGCAGGTGAATATCTGCGTAAGGGGGCGCAGGTCTACATTGAAGGCCAGCTTCGCACCCGTAGCTGGGAAGATAACGGTATTACCCGTTACGTCACCGAAATCCTTGTTAAAACCACGGGCACCATGCAGATGCTGGGGAGTGCACCACAGCAGAACGCTCAGGTGCAACCGCAGCCTCAGCAGAATGGTCAGTCACAGAGTGCTGACGCGACGAAAAAAGGGAGCGCGAAAACGAAAGGCCGTGGACGTAAGGCTGCGCAGCCGGAGCCTCAGCCGCAACCACCGGAGGGGGAGGATTACGGGTTTTCAGACGATATCCCGTTCTGACTGGCCTGACTGTGATAACCGCCCCGTCCTGCGCGGGGCATCACCGGAGATATGAGGATGAGCGAATATTTCAGAATACTTCAGGGACTGCCTGACGGTCCTTTTACCCGCAAACAGGCCGAAGCCGTTGCCGCACAGTACCGGAACGTCTTTATCGAGGATGACCACGGCGAACAGTTTCGCCTGGTTGTCCGTAATAACGGAACAATGGTCTGGCGTACCTGGAATTTTGAGGACGGTGCCGGGTACTGGATGAACCATGTCATCCGTGATTTCGGGATCCTTAAGTAAGAGAGGTGCCGGACGGGGATCACGTCCGGCAGACATTAACTACACAATAAGGGGATAGTCATGTCAGTAACAAAGTCTGAACCAAAATCTACCCGTAAAGCAAGCCGTAAACCTGCAAAAACGCAGGAAACTGTCCTGTCTGCCCTGCTGGCGCAGACGGAGGAAGTGAGCGTGCCGCTGGCCTCGCTGATTAAGTCACCACTGAATGTGCGCACGGTGCCGTATTCTGCGGAGTCCGTCAGCGAACTGGCTGATTCCATTAAGGGGGTCGGCCTGCTGCAGAATCTGGTTGTTCATGCCCTGCCAGGTGACCGCCACGGTGTCGCCGCAGGTGGTCGCCGACTGGCAGCACTCAACATGCTGGCAGAGCGTGGCATCATTCCGGCTGACTGGCCTGTCCGCGTGAAAATTATTTCGCAGGAACTGGCGACGGCCGCATCGATGACCGAGAACGGTCATCGTCGGGATATGCACCCAGCCGAACAGATTGCCGGATTCTGTGCAATGGCGCAGGAAGGCAAAACACCTGCACAAATCGGTGATTTGCTGGGCTATTCACCCCGCCACGTTCAGCGAATGCTGAAACTGGCTGACCTTGCGCCTGTCATCCTCGATGCGCTGGCAGAAGACCTCATCACCACCGAGCACTGTCAGGCGCTGGCGCTGGAGAACGACACCGCGCGTCAGGTGCAGGTGTTTGAAGCCGCCTGTCAGTCGGGATGGGGCGGTAAACCGGAAGTACAGACCATTCGTCGTCTGGTGACCGAAAGTGAAGTGGCGGTGGCAGGGAACAGTAAATTCCGCTTCGTGGGGGCTGATGCCTTCTCGCCAGATGAACTGCGCACTGACCTGTTCAGCGACGACGAGGGTGGCTATGTGGACTGCGTGGCGCTCGATGCCGCCCTGCTGGAAAAACTCCAGGCTGTTGCTGAACACCTTCGGGAAGCCGAAGGCTGGGGATGGTGCGCCGGACGCATGGAGCCTGTCGGTGAGTGCCGTGAGGATGCCGGAACATACCGCTGTCTGCCGGAGCCGGAAGCGGTGCTGACGGAGGCGGAAGAAGAACGTCTGAACGAACTGATGACGCGTTACGACGCGCTGGAAAACCAGTGTGAGGAATCTGACCTGCTGGAAGCAGAAATGAAGCTGATGCGCTGCATGGCGAAGGTCAGGGCGTGGACGCCGGAGATGCGTGCCGGAAGCGGTGTGGTGGTGTCCTGGCGTTATGGCAACGTGTGTGTCCAGCGTGGTGTGCAGTTGCGCAGCGAGGATGATGCGGCTGACGACGCTGACCGCACGGAACAGGTGCAGGAGAAAGCGCCCGTGGAGGAAATCAGTCTGCCACTGCTGACGAAAATGTCTTCCGAACGCACGCTGGCAGTCCAGGCAGCACTGATGCAGCAACCGGACAAATCTCTGGCACTGCTGGCATGGACGCTCTGCCCTGATGAATCCCCTAATGATTTTTACCAAAATCATTAGGGGATTCATCAGCGCTCTGCCTGAATGTGTTTGGCAGCGGAGCGTACAGTAAACCAGCACAAATCAGCCTGGAATGTAAACATTATTCGCTGACCAGCGATGCGCCATCGGGGAAGGACGGTGCCGCATTCCTGGCGCTGATGGCAGAAAAAGCCCGTCTTGCAGCCCTGTTACCGGAGGGATGGTCACGGGATATGACGACATTCCTGTCACTCAGCCAGGAGGTACTGTTATCCCTGCTCAGTTTCTGCACCGCGTGCAGCATCCACGGCGTTCAGACCCGCGAGCATGGTCACACGTCACGCAGTCCGCTGGACTCGCTGGAGAGCGCTATCGGATTCCACATGCGCGACTGGTGGCAGCCGACGAAAGCAAACTTCTTCGGACACCTGCAAAAGCCGCAGATTATCGATGCCCTGAATGATGCCGGACTGTCCGGTGCTGCGCGGGACGCGGAGAAAATGAAGAAAGGCGATGCCGCTGAACATGCAGAGTTCCACATGAAAGACAACCGCTGGGTGCCTGGCTGGATGTGTACACCACGTCCACAGGCAGAGACGGAAACCACGGAGTACCGTGACGACCAGGCAGAAGCCGCCTGACCGCCAGTCATAAACCATTTATCACGCCGCCCTGCCGGAGACGGGGCGGCAGCAAGGGAGATACCGTGATGAAAACTGAACTGACCCTGAATGTATTACAGACCATGAGCGCACAGGAATATGAAGATATCCGGGCTGCCGGAAGTGATGAACGTCGTGAACTCACACATGCCGTGATGCGGGAGCTGGATGCGCCGGATAACTGGACGATGAACGGCGAGTATGGCAGCGAGTTCGGCGGCTTTTTCCCCGTCCAGGTCCGTTTCACGCCTGCCCACGAACGTTTTCACCTGGCGTTATGTTCACCGGGCGATGTCTCTCAGGTCTGGGTGCTGGTTCTGGTGAATGCCGGTGGTGAGCCGTTTGCGGTGGTTCAGGTACAGCGGCGGTTTGCACCGGAAGCCGTCAGCCATTCACTGGCACTGGCGGCGTCACTGGACGCGCAGGGGTACAGCGTCAGTGACATCATCCATATCCTGATGGCGGAAGGAGGTCAGGCATGAGCGCACGTTCACAGGCACTGGTTCCCCTCAGCGCAGAGCAACAGGCCGCATGGCGGGCGGTGGCGGAGACAGAAAAACGCCGCCACCAGGGAAACACGCTGGCGGAATATCCGTATGCGGGGGCGTTTTTCCGCTGTCTGAACGGAAGCCGCAGGATATCGCTGTCTGACCTGCGATTTTTCATGCCGTCCCTGACCGCAGAAGAACTGCGCGGCAACCGTTCTCAGTGGCTGTATGCCGTCGATGTGCTGATTGAAACTCAGGGCGAGGTCTGCCTTCTTCCCCTTCCCGGCGATGCAGCAGAGCGGCTGTTCCCGTCGGTGCGGTTCCGTGTCAGGGAGCGCAGTCGCCACAAATCCGCACTGGTCATGCAAAAGTACAGCCGCCAGCAGGCGAGGGAGGCAGAGCAGAAAGCCCGTGCGTACCAGGCGCTGGTCGCTCAGGCTGAAATCGAACTGGCATTCCATTCGCCGGAAACAGTCGGAAGCTGGCATGCACGCTGGAGTGACCGGGTGGCAGAGCATGACCTGGAAACCCTGTTCTGGCAGTGGGGTGAGCGTTTTCCGTCACTGGCCGGAATGGAACGCTGGCAGTGGCAGGATATGCCGTTCTGGCAGGTTATTGCGGAAGCCAGTCTTGCAGCAAGAGAGGCCGGTCACGCTGTCCGTGAGATGGAGCGGTGGATGGTGCCGAACAAACTCCGGGAGGCGGCGTGATGCGGCAACAATCACACAGATTACCCGTAAACAGCCTGAATGAGCGGGTTATTTTCAGGAAAAGTGAGTGTGGTCAGCGTGCAGGTATATGGGCTATGATGTGCCCGGCGCTTGAGGCTTTCTGCCTCATGACGTGAAGGTGGTTTGTTACCGTGTTGTGTGGCAGAAAGAAGATAGCCCCGTAGTAAGTTAATTTTCATTAACCACCACGAGGCATCCCTATGTCTAGTCCACATCAGGATAGCCTCTTACCGCGCTTTGCGCAAGGAGAAGAAGGCCATGAAACTACCACGAAGTTCCCTTGTCTGGTGTGTGTTGATCGTGTGTCTCACACTGTTGATATTCACTTATCTGACACGAAAATCGCTGTGCGAGATTCGTTACAGAGACGGACACAGGGAGGTGGCGGCTTTCATGGCTTACGAATCCGGTAAGTAGCAACCTGGAGGCGGGCGCAGGCCCGCCTTTTCAGGGCTGATGCTGGTCTGACTGCACTGAAGCGCCTTTATAAAGGGGCTGCTGGTTCGCCGGTGGCCCCTTTCTCCTTGCTGGCATTGTACGGGCATGAACAACCAGACTGCCAGGAAGGCCGTTTCCCTCCGGGAACGGGGATGAACGTGCGCCTGCGGCGCCCGTTCTTTTCCCCCGCCTTCTCTGTTTATGACTTACCAGAAATCACATCACCTTCCCTTTGATTATTCTCTTTTTCCGTAAGCGTAAACTGACCGCCGTATGTAGCCATCAGACGAGAATTGGTAACTTAGACGCCCATCTGATATAGACGGACATCTAAGTATGGAATTACAGGACTGGCGAAAAGAACCTCGTAAAAACTATTCGAATGAATTCAAACTTCGTATGGTGGAACTGGCATCACAACCTGGAGCTTGTGTTGCACAGATTGCACGTGAAAATGGCGTCAATGATAATGTTATTTTCAAATGGCTCAGGCTCTGGCAGAACGAAGGGCGTGTTTCGCGGCGTCTTCCGGTAACGACCTCTTCTGACACTGGCGTTGAATTATTACCTGTAGAAATAACGCCGGATGAGCAGAAAGAACCTGTGGCGGCCATTGCGCCGTCTTTATCCACTTCCACTCAGACCAGAGTCAGTGCCAGTTCCTGCAAGGTGGAATTCCGTCACGGTAACATGACGCTGGAAAATCCATCGCCAGAGCTGCTCACAGTGTTGATCCGTGAACTGACCGGGAGGGGAAGATGATCTCACTCCCATCAGGTACCCGTATCTGGCTCGTTGCCGGCGTTACCGATATGCGTAAATCCTTCAACGGACTGGGAGAACAGGTACAACATGTGCTGAATGATAATCCCTTCTCCGGTCACCTGTTTATCTTCCGTGGCCGACGGGGTGACACCGTCAAAATTCTTTGGGCTGATGCTGATGGTCTGTGCCTGTTCACCAAACGCCTGGAGGAAGGCCAGTTTATCTGGCCTGCGGTACGTGACGGCAAGGTATCCATTACCCGCTCGCAACTGGCAATGCTCCTCGATAAGCTGGACTGGCGTCAGCCAAAAACATCCAGCCGTAACTCACTGACAATGTTGTAAAAAACTCCTGACCGCATTATAAAAACGGTCATGAGTCAGAAATACCTCATTCGCATCGCAGAGCTGGAAAGGTTGCTCTCTGAGCAGGCTGAAGCCCTCCGTCAGAAAGACCAGCAACTGAGTCTGGTTGAAGAGACGGAAGCCTTCCTGCGCTCTGCACTGACACGTGCCGAAGAAAAGATCGAAGAAGATGAACGGGAAATAGAACATCTGCGGGCTCAGATAGAAAAACTGCGCCGGATGCTGTTCGGTACCCGTTCTGAAAAACTGCGTCGTGAAGTTGAACTGGCTGAGGCTCTGCTGAAACAACGTGAACAGGACAGCGATCGTTACAGTGGGCGGGAAGACGATCCTCAGGTTCCCCGCCAGTTGCGACAGTCGCGCCATCGTCGTCCGTTACCGGCACACCTTCCCCGTGAAATACACCGCCTGGAGCCAGAAGAAAGCTGTTGCCCGGAGTGTGGCGGTAAGCTGGATTATCTGGGGGAAGTCAGCGCTGAACAGCTGGAACTGGTGAGCAGTGCCCTGAAAGTGATCCGCACAGAACGGGTAAAAAAAGCCTGTACAAAATGTGACTGTATTGTTGAAGCACCGGCGCCGTCCCGCCCGATAGAGCGTGGTATCGCGGGCCCCGGATTACTTGCCCGCGTGTTAACGGGAAAATACTGCGAACATCTGCCACTGTATCGTCAGAGTGAAATCTTTGCCCGCCAGGGTGTCGAACTGAGCCGGGCCTTACTCTCCAACTGGGTTGACGCGTGCTGCCAGTTAATGACACCGGTGAATGATGCCCTGTACCGTTATGTAATGAACACCCGCAAGATTCACACTGATGACACACCGGTAAAGGTACTGGCACCGGGTCAGAAAAAGGCGAAAACAGGGCGTATCTGGACGTATGTCCGGGATGATCGCAATGTGGGTTCGTCATCTCCTCCAGCGGTCTGGTTCGCGTACTCGCCGAACCGGCAGGGGAAACACCCGGAGCAACACCTCCGCCCCTTCCGGGGTATCCTGCAGGCGGATGCGTTCACAGGTTACGACAGGTTGTTCAGTGCAGAACGTGAAGGTGGTGCACTGACAGAAGTTGCGTGCTGGGCCCATGCCCGGCGAAAAATCCACGATGTATACATCAGCAGCAAAAGTGCGACGGCAGAAGAAGCACTGAAGCGAATCAGTGAACTGTACGCCATCGAGGATGAAATACGGGGATTACCGGAGTCAGAGCGTCTTGCCGTCAGGCAGCAGCGAAGCAAAGTGTTACTGACGTCGCTGCATGAATGGATGGTGGAGAAGAATGGTACGCTGTCGAAAAAATCCAGACTGGGCGAAGCGTTCAGCTATGTACTGAATCAGTGGGATGCCCTCTGTTATTACAGTGATGACGGTCTGGCGGAGGCGGATAATAATGCTGCGGAAAGAGCGCTTCGTGCAGTCTGTCTCGGAAAGAAAAACTTTATGTTCTTTGGCAGCGATCACGGCGGCGAGCGTGGAGCACTGTTGTACGGGCTGATCGGCACCTGCCGTCTGAACGGTATCGATCCGGAAGCGTATCTGCGCCATATCCTGAGCGTACTGCCGGAATGGCCTTCCAACCGAGTTGATGAACTCCTGCCATGGAACGTAGTACTCACCAATAAATAAGCGTCAATACGGTGCTCCGTTGACGCTTACCTTTTTCCTCCTGCTCTGACTCTGATTACTGCTCTGACTCTGATTACTGCTGCCCTGATTATTGTCTGTTTTGTTGTTCTCCTGCTTATGCCTTTTCCGGGCGTCCCCCTGGCGGGGCGGGCTGTCGTGAACGGAGCCAGCGAAGCTGTCTCCGCCCTGGCGGGCTTCCATCCCTGACGCAAAAACCCGGGTTTGCAGCGACCGGAACGGTCGCGCCACCCTTGTCGCGCCGTGGCCTGCGCTCCCGGCATCCCGGCAAAAGACGCCGGGATGTAAGGAGCAACGCCGTTTCGCAAACCGCGCTTCACGTCGTTGCGGCGGGTCCCTGCCCGTTGTTCTGTCCGGTGCCATTCACCTGTTTAAGCCCCTGTCGCCGGGGGCATAGACAGCCACAACCTGCCGCACTGACTGTCCAGGGTAAATGAACAGCCCACAAAATTTTTTACCCAAAACCCGGTAAAAAATTTTGCGTTCTGCCCAGGACAGGTGCGTCAGGCCGTGGCAGTGATGCCCCTTGCGGCGAAGGTTCTCAAACAGGTGATGGTGAATACCGGAGGGAACAAAAGGCAGGTCCCCGCAAAACGTCAAAACCGCGGCTCCCGAAACTCAACAGATGATGGGGGCTGAAAACATCAGATACAGGAGGAATTATGAGCGCATTTTCTTTTAACACCACTTATCAGCCAACAGGCGATCAGCAGAAAGACGCAATCGCACAAATCGGGATCATGCAGAATCGTGCTGTTCAGGCAAATCTTGCATATCAGAGCTGCCGGGATTCTGGTGCACTCTTTAAGGTGCTCCACCAGGTCAATAATGAGCTGCATGACTTACTGGATAGCCTGGAGAATCATACTCCTCTTGTCAGAAAAAACGCTGATGAGTTGATCGCGCTGTTACTGCTTTTCACTCGGCAGGTTGGTCAGTCCCGAACTGACCTGATTTGATGGTCCTTCCCCTCGGAATTGTTGTCTTTTTGTTAACGATAACCGAGGGGGGATGATATTAAGCGAAAAAACTTTTATTAATTTTATGCCTTCATAAAGGAGTTACTGTTATGCGATTAGCTTCCCGTTTTGGTCGATATAATTCTATTCGCCGTGAGCGCCCGTTAACGGATGACGAATTAATGCAGTTTGTTCCATCTGTCTTTTCTGGTGATAAACATGAATCCCGGAGTGAGCGTTATACATATATCCCAACCATCAATATCATCAATAAGTTACGTGATGAAGGTTTCCAGCCATTCTTTGCCTGTCAGAGTCGGGTTCGTGATTTGGGACGCCGCGAATACAGTAAACATATGTTACGTCTTCGCAGGGAAGGGCATATTAACGGGAAAGAAGTTCCTGAAATTATCCTGCTTAATTCACATGATGGTTCATCCAGTTATCAGATGATCCCAGGAATTTTTCGTTTTGTCTGCACAAATGGCCTGGTGTGTGGGAATAATTTTGGCGAAATCCGCGTTCCACATAAAGGTGATATTGTCGGGCAGGTTATTGAGGGAGCGTATGAAGTGCTCGGTGTCTTTGATAAAGTCACTGAAAATATGGAGACAATGAAAGAGATACATCTTAACAGTGACGAACAACATTTATTTGGCAGAGCTGCATTGATGGCCAGGTACGAAGATGAAAATAAAACGCCAGTGACGCCAGAACAAATAATTACTCCCCGCCGTTGGGAGGATAAACAGAACGATCTCTGGACAACCTGGCAGCGGGTTCAGGAGAATATGATAAAAGGTGGATTATCGGGGCGAAGTGCCTCCGGTAAAAATACCAGAACAAGAGCCATTACAGGCATTGACGGTGATATCCGAATCAACAAAGCATTATGGATGATTGCCGAACAGTTCAGGGAGTGGAAGTCATGATAATATAAGTAAAGCCCCGAAAAATTTTTCGGGGCTTTACTTATATTATCATCCTGCGGCATTGCTGTGTCGTCTGATATGCCTCAATTTCATCAACTGGCTTTTCGGTAGTCTGTAAATATTGTGCCCGCGAAAAATGGTCTGGCAGGAGGCTGCGCAGTTACCGGATATATATAAGATGGGATCCCGCTTTGCGGGGCTTCGGCCAGTCAGCATTATCACTCATATGATATTTTTGTGTGTGGCCTTCCATGCCGCTGTCGCGGCATAACCGGTATTTGACAATGTATACAATATTAATTTTTCTGCACACTGTTAATTTGGGAAAGTGATTTCTTCGTGGTCGGAACCCGGATGCCTTTACTGCTCTTTATCCAGGTATAAATCCGGTAAACCTCTGATGCGTAGGCAAGACGTCTCTGGTTCTGGCGTTCGGTCTTCCTGAATCCGGCATTGTATGCACCAACGGCCTCCCAGGAGACGCCCCATTTTTTAAAGGCTATTGCCAGATAATAAGCACCGGTATAAATGTTCATACAGGGATCTGTTGTCAGATGTTCCGGCTTAATTCCATAGCGGGCCAGTTCGTTAAAATGCTGGGAATCTACCTGCATCAGTCCGCTGCCATATCCCGTTACCGGATTAATACCGATGGCATTAACCCGGTAACGGGATTCTTTCCATGATATCGCTCTCAGTAAATCCGGGTCTATTTTGTAATCCCGACCTGCAAGATCAAAGCAATCGGCGGCTTCGCAGATCCCATTTATAAACATCAGGCAGATTGCTAACATCCATTTTTTCATTTTTCCACCTCTGGTGACTTTATCCGTAAATAATTTAACCCACTCCACAAAAAGGCTCAACAGGTTGGTGGTTCTCACCACCAAAAGCACCACACACTACGCAAAAACAAGTTTTTGCTGATTTACGTTTTAAATCATGTAATTAACAAACGCTATTTATATTTAATAATTCTGAATTATTAAATAGAGAGTCGTTGGCGATCCTGTTACGACCCTATAGCGACTCTTATTAGGATCAGTACTGACAATTTTCATGAAAAACATTGATATATATTAGGGACGCCCCTAGCGCCGGATCGCATTTTTTTATAGGATGATCCTAGAGGCGCTGCTAGGAGTGTCTTTCTTACTTGTAAACACTATATGCATATTTATAGTGAAAAGTTCATTGCTTAATAATGAAAGGTTTTATCTTATGGCCAGAGTAATTTTGTATATCAGTAATGATGTCTATGATAAAGTAAATGCGATAGTTGAACAGCGTCGTCAGGAGGGGGCAAGAGATAAAGATATAAGTGTTTCGGGAACAGCTTCAATGCTTCTTGAACTGGGGCTTCGTGTATATGAGGCTCAGATGGAGCGTAAAGAGTCTGCGTTTAATCAGACAGAGTTTAATAAACTTCTTCTTGAATGTGTTGTAAAAACACAGTCATCAGTAGCGAAAATTTTGGGTATTGAGTCTCTAAGTCCCCATGTCTCCGGGAATCCAAAGTTTGAATATGCCAATATGGTTGAAGATATTCGTGAGAAGGTGTCATCTGAGATGGAACGATTTTTTCCAAAAAATGATGAGGAATAAAAAAGAATTAAAAGTTGATTTACTTCAAATAACAGGATTTTGATCTGGTTCAATTTGATGACAATTAACCACATAAAGGTTATATTAATTATGTGGTTAATGCCACGTTAAAACAGATATTAAAAATCGCCGATGCAGGGAGAGCGACCTCCCCGCATCGACTGTCCATAGAATCCTTTGAGAGGAGGTTCCTATGTATCCGACGGATCCTAGACAACTTAATACTGAACGTCAAATATATTTGGATAAACAGTTTTTTGTCGATGTTTTTTCAATCCCTGCTTGTGTTCGAAATACTAATGGAGATTTTATCGGCTACAATGAAAAATTCTCTAAAGAATTTATAGGTAGTCTTGATATCAAAGAGTGGTTTTACTCCCTTCCTGTACAAGTAGCTACATCGTTCTTAAGAGAAGAACTGGATGCTATGTCTTTGCCTTCGTCCATGAATAAAATACAGAGCGTGGCTATAGGTGATAAACTCTGGCTGGTACAATTTATACCATTAATATATGGGGAGGTGGTTAATGTTTTATGGCTTTTTTTCTGCAAAAATTCTAATGTGATAGTGGATTATTGTAGAGGATTACGTACAAATATAACAAATGACAGAATGCTTGAATTTAAAAACAAATCAACGGAAATCCAATGGAAAGTTTTTATTCTTTATTCATTTGGTTTTTGTCATGAATCGATAGCATCTCTTTTGTCTATTACTAATGGTTCTTCCCGGAATGCAATTTCAGAAGTGTATAAGTTTTTCGGTATACATTCAAAACATGATTTGTTAATGATTTTTCATACAAGCAGGATGCATAGTTTATTCTTTGATGAATTGTTTTTTATTTTAAAATGTGCTGAATAGTTGATGTTTCGTTTTTGTTAAAAACAAGGTGACATTATGTCACCTTGTTTTGTTAATGTAATTTACTCTATTTTCGTTTCTATTTTTATGGATTCGTATAATTATATTTAATTATCTAAGTGGCTGAGGAGGAGACTTGAGCAGAAATATAATAAGGCCTGCTCCGGGCAATAAAGTTTTACTGGTATTGGACGATGCTACTAATCACAAGCTCTTAGGTGCCCGGGAACGTAGTGGGAGAACAAAAACTAATGAGGTGCTAGTCAGGTTACGTGATCATCTGAACCGTTTTCCTGACTTTTATAATCTGGATGCAATAAAGGAGGGAGCAGAGGAAACTGATTCGATAATTAAAGATCTTTAGGTTTATTAATCTATCCACAATAGAGGTAACTTATGAATACTGTTTTAAGTGTTCAGGGTGCTTCTGCGCCCGTTGAAAAGAAATCGTTTTTTTCTAAATTCACTCGTCTGAATATGCTTCGCCTGGTTCGTGCAGTGATCCCGGTTGCTGTTCTGATGATGTTGTTCCCTGAGTTAGCTATGGCTGCTGGTAAAGGCGACCTGATGGCTAAAGGTAACGATACGGTTAAGGCGACCTTCGGTAAGGACTCCAGTATCGTTAAATGGGTTGTTCTGGCTGAGGTGCTGGTCGGTGCGGTCATGTACATGATGACCAAAAACGTCAAGTTCCTGGTCGGCTTTGCCATCATCTCTGTATTTATTGCTGTGGGTATGAGCGTCGTTGGCCTCTGACAGGAAATAAAACGATGTCGGGAGACGAGAATAAACTTAAGAAATATCGTTTCCCGGAAACACTGACCAACCAGAGCCGCTGGTTTGGCCTGCCACTGGATGAACTGATCCCCGCAGCAATCTGTGTTGGCTGGGGTATCACAACATCGAAATATCTGTTCGGTATTGGTGCAGCGGTTCTGGTTTATTTCGGGATTAAAAAACTGAAAAAAGGGCGGGGCAGTTCCTGGTTACGTGACCTGATTTACTGGTATATGCCAACAGCCCTGCTGCGCGGTATTTTTCATAATGTTCCCGATTCGTGTTTCCGGCAGTGGATTAAATAGAACTGATACCAGGATTGTTATATGGAACACGGTGCCCGTTTAAGTACCAGTCGTGTAATGGCCATCGCCTTTATATTTATGTCAGTGCTTATTGTTCTCAGCCTCTCTGTTAACCTCATTCAGGGGGTGAATAACTACCGTCTTCAGAATGAGCAACGCACTGCCGTGACCCCAATGGGATTTAATGTGCCCTTTGCCGTGTCACAGAACAGTGCCGATGCCTCTTATTTGCAGCAGATGGCGCTGTCATTTATTGCCCTCCGTCTGAATGTCTCACCGGAAATCGTCGATGCTTCACATCAGGCGCTTCTGCAATATATCCGCCCGGGTGCACAGAACCAGATGAAAGTTATTCTGGCTGAAGAAGCGAAACTCATTAAAAAAGATAACGTGAATTCTGCTTTTTTCCAGACCAGTGTCCGTGTCTGGCCTCAGTATGGTCGTGTGGAAATCCGTGGAATTCGGAAAACATGGATTGGTAACTCCGAACCTTTTACTGATATCAAACATTACATCCTTATTCTGAAGCGGGAAAACGGGGTGACCTGGCTGGATAATTTCGGGGAAACAGACGATGAGAAAAAATAATACGGCAATAATATTCGGCGGCCTGTTTTTTTCCTGCAGCGTGATGGCCGCAAACGGTACGCTGGCCCCCACTGTGGTGCCAATGGTGAACGGTGGTCAGGCCAGTATTGCCATCAGCAATACCAGCCCGAATCTGTTTACCGTTCCCGGTGACCGGATTATCGCCGTGAACAGTCTGGATGGTGCCCTGACCAATAATGAGCAGACCGCCTCCGGCGGTGTGGTGGTGGCCACCGTCAACAAAAAGCCCTTTACGTTCATTCTGGAAACAGAGCGTGGTCTGAACCTTTCCATTCAGGCTGTTCCCCGTGAAGGCGCGGGGCGTACCATTCAGCTGGTCAGTGACCTGCGCGGAACCGGAGAAGAAGCCGGAGCGTGGGAAACGTCCACGCCTTACGAATCCCTGCTTGTGACCATCAGCCAGGCTGTCCGTGGCGGAAAATTACCTGCAGGCTGGTATCAGGTTCCTGTGACAAAGGAAACCCTGCAGGCCCCGGCGGGGCTGTCTTCAGTGGCAGATTCCGTATGGACGGGGAATCACCTGAAGATGGTCCGCTTTGTCGTGGAAAATAAAACGCTGTCTGCCCTGAATATCCGGGAAAGTGATTTCTGGCAGCCGGGAACCCGTGCCGTGATGTTCAGCCAGCCTGCCAGCCAGTTACTGGCAGGTGCGCGCATGGATGTGTATGTCATCCGTGACGGGGAGGGCAACTGATGGCCAGTATCAATACCATTGTGAAACGCAAGCAGTACCTGTGGCTGGGGATTGTGGTTGTCGGTACAGCCTCCGCGATTGGTGGGGCACTGTATCTGTCTGATGTGGACATGTCCGGTAACGGTGAAACCGTGGCTGAACAGGAGCCTGTGCCGGATATGACCGGTGTGGTGGATACGACCTTTGATGACAAGGTGCGTCAGCATGCCACCACAGAGATGCAGGTGACGGCAGCGCAGATGCAGAAGCAGTATGAGGAAATCCGTCGTGAGCTGGATGTTCTGAACAAACAGCGCGGTGATGACCAGCGTCGTATTGAAAAGCTGGGACAGGACAATGCCGCCCTGGCAGAGCAGGTAAAAGCCCTGGGTGCTAATCCCGTCACGGCGACCGGTGAGCCTGTACCGCAGATGCCTGCCCCACCGCCCGGCCCGGAAGGCGAACCACAGCCAGGAAACACCCCCGTATCCTTCCCGCCGCAGGGCAGCGTTGCTGTTCCACCGCCGACGGCGTTTTATCCCGGGAATGGTGTCACGCCACCACCACAGGTGACGTACCAGTCTGTGCCGGTGCCTAACCGGATACAGCGTAAGGTGTTTACCCGTAATGAGGGAAAACAGGGACCATCGCTGCCGTACATTCCGTCAGGAAGTTTTGCGAAAGCCATGCTGATTGAAGGGGCGGATGCCAATGCCTCAGTCACCGGTAATGAATCCACGGTGCCGATGCAGTTGCGTATCACCGGCCTGGTGGAAATGCCGAACAGCAAGACGTATGACGCAACGGGATGTTTTGTGGGGCTGGAAGCCTGGGGGGATGTGTCCAGTGAACGTGCCATTGTACGCACCCGCAATATCAGTTGCCTGAAGGACGGCAAAACTATTGATATGCCGATTAAGGGGCATGTCAGCTTCCGGGGTAAAAACGGTATCAAGGGCGAAGTGGTGATGCGTAACGGCAAAATCCTCGGCTGGGCATGGGGCGCGGGATTTGTTGACGGTATCGGTCAGGGAATGGAGCGCGCCTCCCAACCGGCTGTCGGGCTGGGTGCCACAGCCGCTTACGGGGCTGGTGATGTCCTGAAAATGGGTATCGGTGGCGGCGCATCGAAAGCCGCACAGACGCTCAGTGACTACTACATCAAACGTGCCGAACAGTATCACCCGGTGATACCGATTGGTGCGGGCAACGAAGTGACCGTGGTGTTCCAGGACGGCTTCCAGCTGAAAACCGTGGAGGAAATGGCACTGGAGCAGTCACAGAGTACAGCGGAAGAGGGTAACCCGGAAAGCCCGGTGCCGAATCCTCCCTCGGCAGAAAGCCACCTGAACGGTTTTAACACCGACCAGATGCTGAAACAGCTGGGCAATCTGAATCCGCAGCAGTTTATGTCCGGAGACAAGAACCCGCTGGGCGGGGATGCCGGCAAGGAGGGCGGAAATGGCGGGTGATGCACTGACATTCCGTGTGGCGTTTGTCGTTCGCTGGCTGCTGTGGGTCGTCAGGTTTGTGGTTATCTGGCCGCTGGCCACAATGGCCCTGATGGCTCTGTTTGTTTTATGGAAGGACAACACCACGCCGGGGAAATTACTGGTTAAGGAGATTAACTTCGTAAGACAAACAGCACCTGCCGGACAGTTCCCGGTCAGTGAATGCTGGTTTTCTTCCTCTGATTCTTCAGGCAGATCAGAAATACAGGATATCTGCCATTACCGCGCGGCTGATGCTGCAGATTATGTCAGGGAGACTGACCGGTCACTGATGCAACTGGTCACCGCATTCTGGGCAACGCTGGCACTGATGTATATGTCGTTTGCGGCAGGCACCGGGAAATATCCGGTGCTGCCCGGAAAAATGAAATGTATCCGGGTGGTAACCGCAGATGAATATCTGAAGGACGTTTATACGGAAGACGCTTCCCTGCCGGGAAAAATCAGGAAATGCCATGTTTATTTCCCTGATGACCGAACAAACAGAAGCAACGGAGATAAAAATGAACATGCGTAATATTAATGTTATTACAGCCCGCGTTGTGCCGGATAAAAACGTATCAGATGATTTTATGCATGCTGTTCTCAGTAACTGCACCACAAAAATAGTTCTTCCTGCTCCGAAGGTGTTCAGTTCTGAATCATTGCCGCACAATTTTAATATGGCTGCTGTCGGTGTGATGAAGAAGGGAATGTCGATGAGCTTATTTTCTTCTCCGGGAAATACAGTGGTCTCCGGACATCCCTGTGCAGGGAAAACAAATCTGACAGCAGAGTTAATTTCTGCTGTTGTGGGGAGTAATAAAAAAGGAGAAGGGCAATGAAACAGATTTCTTTATTTATTCCTCTGCTGGGAACCTTATTACTTTCCGGCTGCGCAGGAACAAATACGGAATTTGAGTGTAACGCCACCACATCCGATACCTGTATGACGATGGAGCAGGCCAATGAGAAGGCCAAAAAACTGGAGCAGTCCTCAGAAGCAAAGCCGGTTGCGGCATCACTGCCGCGCCTGGCTGAAGGGAACTTCCGGACAATGCCGGTGCAGACCGTCACCGCGACCACTCCGTCCGGCAGCAGACCTGCGGTGACAGCACATCCGGAGCAGAAACTGCTGGCACCACGCCCGCTGTTTACCGCTGCCCGGGAAGTGAAAACGGTTGTTCCGGTCAGTTCAGTTACGCCGGTAACACCTCCTCGTCCGCTAAGAACGGGTGAGCAGACGGCAGCATTATGGATAGCGCCTTATATTGATAACCAGGATGTTTATCATCAGCCATCCAGCGTGTTTTTTGTTATTAAACCGTCTGCGTGGGGAAAACCACGTATTAATTAACTGGCCCTGAAGTTGTATATCAGCCGGCAATGCCGGCGGGCTTTCTGTATTCAAAATCCGCCTGTAAAACGAGTGCCCTGTGCGTGAAAAGGGATGGGCGGTAGCGTGTCAGAACATGTCGGGAGGAATATTCCGTGAGTGATGAAGCCGATGAAGCATATTCAGTGACAGAACAACTGACCATGACAGGAATAAACCGGATACGCCAGGAAATAAATGTTCATGGTATTCCTGTTTATCTCTGTGAAGCATGCGGAAATCCTATTCCGGAAGCCCGGCGGAAAATATTTCCCGGTGTGACGTTGTGCGTTGAATGTCAGGCGTATCAGGAAAGGCAGAGGAAACACTATGCATAAATCAGAAAATGAAAAAATAGATTTTATTCTGGATGAGCATGAGCGGATATCCAGAAAACAGGGTTCTTTGTGTATGGCACTGGGTAAGGGATTTTTAGTTATAGCTATTCTTTGTGGTGTTGCCACATTCTGTGTTTCTGGCCTGTATCTGAAATCCCTGTGCCTGTCCGTTGCCTGCTGTTGTGGGGTATTCAGTCGTATTTTTAATTATTACAGCGTACCGGAGGAATCACGCATGGTACTCAGTCGTCAGGAATTACTCCGGCTTATGCGTCTGACTGAAGACGTACCAGATGTGAGACAGGAACTGCTTAACCGTTTGTTGTCCGGTAAAAAACTGACTGGTCGGGATGAACAGGATATCCGGCGTCTCTGGCAGGAGAAAGTGGATGCAATGCAGGAGTCTGCCACCCGTCAGCGTGAACAGGATACTATTCGGAAGTTTACTGAAGGGAATAAATCCGAATGAGAATCTGCAGTGTTTTATGACCTCATAAGTTAACTGAAGGGATATTCAGTGATTAATATACAAGCGGAGATAATAAAGAATGCATACCTTTATTTTTCTTGTGCTGATAAAAAATATTAACGGTGGCGGAAGCTGGAATATTACACCCATGCCAAATACGGACGTATGCGTGCAGGTTCTTCGGACAATCGAAGCACATGGCGGCAGGGGCTTTGGAAATACAGGGGAGTGTATTGAAGTTAAAACAAATGAACCTTTGAACAGCGTGATGGAAACACTAAATGGTGGTGGGCAATGAGTGCTTACTGCTTCGAAGGAAAATGAAATGAAGTCGATATATTTAAAATCTGTTCTGGCTTTTATATTTGTTGGCGTTATGGCTATGATTGTATGTATTCCTTTTTACATCGTTTACCTTGCGCAACAACCTGCAACACCAGAACAACTGACAGAGATTTTACAGGAAACTCCCTGTGCAGCAGAAGCATTTCAGGAGACACTTAATTATCAGTCTGAACCTTTAACACTTGGTAAGGCAAATAAAATCGCATCAGAATGCAGAAAAAGAAACGAAATGGCAGAGGTGAAACGTGTAAGAGAAAATGAGCGCAATAAGATTCGCGAAAAACAAATTCAGGCATTAAATGATGCTCATTCAGTAAAGGAACGTTAATCCTGGTTTCCTGTTAAAAGCCTCCATCTCTTATTTGTGCTGTGGTTTCAGGAATGGCACTGCGTGATATATCCACGGCCACAGACTGATATTTTCCTTTTTTAAACGCACTAAGGAATACTCATATGAGTAATAACCCACTTGAGGCCGTCACTCAGGCGGTTAACTCCCTCGTCACAGCACTGAAACTGCCTGACGAATCCGCAAAGGCCAATGAAGTTCTGGGCGAAATGAGCTTCCCGCAGTTCAGCCGTCTGCTGCCGTACCGTGATTACAACCAGGAATCCGGTCTGTTCATGAATGACACCACGATGGGCTTTATGCTGGAAGCCATTCCCATCAATGGGGCGAATAAGTCCATTGTGGAGGCACTCGATCACATGCTGCGCACCAAACTGCCGCGCGGTATTCCGTTGTGTATCCATCTGATGTCCAGTCAGCTGGTTGGTGACAGGATTGAGTACGGGCTGCGTGAGTTCTCCTGGTCAGGTGAACAGGCTGAACGGTTTAACGCCATTACCCGGGCCTATTATATGAAAGCGGCAGCGACACAGTTTCCGCTGCCGGAGGGGATGAATCTGCCCCTGACCCTGCGCCATTACCGGGTATTTATCTCGTACTGTTCTCCCTCGAAGAAAAAAAGCCGGGCTGACATTCTGGAAATGGAAAACCTGGTGAAAATCATCCGGGCGTCGTTACAGGGGGCCAGTATCGCCACACAGACGGTGGATGCACAGGCCTTTATCGATATTGTCGGGGAGATGATTAACCATAACCCGGACTCCCTGTACCCGAAAAGACGTCAGCTGGACCCGTATTCTGATCTGAATTATCAGTGTGTGGAGGACAGTTTTGACCTGAATGTCCGGGCTGATTACCTGACGCTGGGCCTGCGTGAGAACGGCAGGAACAGCACGGCCCGTATCCTGAATTTCCATCTGGCCCGTAACCCGGAAATCGCCTTCCTGTGGAATATGGCCGACAACTACAGCAACCTGCTGAACCCGGAACTGTCCATCTCCTGTCCGTTCATCCTGACGCTGACTCTGGTGGTGGAAGACCAGGTGAAAACCCACAGCGAAGCCAACCTGAAGTACATGGACCTGGAGAAAAAGTCGAAGACCTCCTATGCCAAATGGTTTCCGTCCGTGGAGAAAGAGGCGAAGGAGTGGGGGGAACTGCGTCAGCGTCTGGGCTCCGGTCAGTCTTCTGTCGTGTCCTACTTCCTCAACATCACAGCATTCTGCAAGGACAACAATGAAACGGCGCTGGAAGTGGAGCAGGACATCCTGAACAGCTTCCGTAAAAACGGTTTTGAGCTGATTTCACCGCGCTTTAACCACATGCGCAATTTCCTGACCTGTCTGCCCTTTATGGCCGGGAAAGGGTTGTTTAAACAGCTGAAAGAGGCCGGAGTGGTTCAGCGCGCAGAGAGCTTTAATGTTGCCAACCTGATGCCGTTAGTGGCGGATAACCCCCTGACACCGGCAGGTCTGCTGGCACCCACCTACCGTAACCAGCTGGCGTTTATCGATATTTTCTTCCGGGGGATGAATAACACCAACTACAACATGGCGGTCTGTGGCACCTCCGGGGCCGGTAAAACCGGGCTGATACAGCCACTTATCCGCAGCGTGCTGGACTCCGGGGGCTTTGCCGTGGTGTTCGACATGGGGGATGGCTACAAGTCCCTGTGTGAGAACATGGGTGGCGTATATCTGGACGGTGAAACCCTGCGTTTTAACCCGTTTGCGAACATCACCGATATTGACCAGTCAGCGGAGCGTGTCCGTGACCAGTTGTCAGTGATGGCCAGCCCCAACGGTAACCTGGATGAAGTGCATGAAGGTCTGCTGCTGCAGGCGGTCAGGGCCTCCTGGCTGGCCAAAGAGAACAGGGCACGTATTGATGACGTGGTGGATTTCCTGAAAAACGCCAGTGACAGCGAGCAGTATGCCGGGTCACCGACCATCCGCAGCCGTCTGGACGAAATGATTGTGCTGCTTGACCAGTACACTGCCAACGGCACTTACGGCCAGTATTTTAACTCCGATGAGCCGTCCCTGCGGGATGATGCGAAAATGGTGGTGCTGGAGCTGGGCGGACTGGAAGACCGTCCGTCACTGCTGGTTGCGGTGATGTTCTCCCTGATTATCTACATCGAGAACAGGATGTACCGCACGCCGCGTAACCTCAAGAAACTGAACGTTATTGATGAAGGCTGGCGTCTGCTGGACTTCAAAAATCGCAAGGTCGGTGAGTTTATTGAGAAAGGTTACCGTACCGCCCGCCGTCATACCGGTGCCTATATCACCATCACACAGAACATCGTCGACTTTGACTCTGACAAGGCCTCCAGTGCGGCCCGTGCGGCATGGGGTAACTCCTCCTACAAAATTATCCTCAAACAGAGTGCGAAGGAGTTCGCAAAATACAACCAGCTGTATCCGGACCAGTTCCAGCCACTGCAGCGCGACATGATTGGTAAGTTTGGTGCGGCCAAAGACCAGTGGTTCAGTTCCTTCCTGCTGCAGGTGGAAAACCATTCCTCCTGGCACCGCCTGTTTGTGGACCCGTTAAGCCGCGCCATGTACAGCTCTGACGGCCCGGATTTTGAGTTTGTGCAGCAGAAACGTAAAGAGGGGCTGAGTATTCATGAGGCGGTGTGGCAGCTGGCGTGGAAGAAGTCAGGGCCGGAGATGGCTTCGCTGGAAGCCTGGCTGGAAGAACATGAGAAATACAGGAGTGTTGCATGACCACAACGCAAAAAACGACGGATGTTACAGCCCCCCGACGCAGCCACTGGTGGTGGACGGTGCCGGGATGCCTGGCAATGGTGTTACTGAACGCAGCCGTCAGTTACGGCATTGTCAGACTGAACGCACCGGTGACTGCCGCCTTCAACATGAAACAGACCGTGGATGCGTTTTTTGACAGCGCCAGTCAGAAACAACTGTCAGAAGCACAGTCAAAAGCCCTTTCAGCGCGTTTTAACACGGCACTGGAAGCCAGCCTGCAGGCGTGGCAGCAGAAACACCACGCGGTCATCCTGGTGTCGCCTGCCGTGGTACAGGGGGCTCCGGATATCACCCGGGAAATCCAGCAGGATATTGCCCGGCGAATGAGAGCGGAACCATGAGATGCCGGGGGCTGATTGCCCTGCTGATATGGGGGCAGAGTGTGGCCGCCGCCGATCTTGGCACCTGGGGCGATCTGTGGCCGGTAAAGGAGCCGGACATGCTGACGGTGATCATGCAGCGCCTGACGGCACTGGAGCAGTCCGGTGAGATGGGCCGGAAAATGGATGCCTTTAAGGAGCGGGTGATCCGCAACAGTCTGCGGCCCCCTGCCGTGCCCGGTATCGGACGCACGGAGAAATACAGCAGCCGGTTGTTTGACCCGTCCGTCAGACTGGCTGCGGATATCCGGGATAACGAAGGGCGGGTGTTTGCCCGTCAGGGTGAAGTGATGAATCCGCTGCAGTATGTGCCTTTTAACCAGACGCTGTATTTCATCAATGGCGATGATCCGGCGCAGGTGGCCTGGATGAAACGCCAGACGCCGCCCACACTGGAGAGCAAAATTATCCTCGTGCAGGGCAGTATCCCGGAGATGCAGAAGTCTCTGGACAGCCGTGTTTACTTTGACCAGAACGGTGTGCTCTGCCAGCGCCTCGGCATTGATCAGGTCCCGGCACGGGTGAGCGCCGTTCCCGGCGATCGCTTCCTGAAGGTGGAATTTATTCCGGCAGAGGAGGGCAGAAAATGAAGCGAAGCCTGTGGCTGCTGATGTTATTCCTTCTCGCCGGTCATGTCCCTGCGGCATCTGCGGATTCTGCCTGTGAGGGGCGTTTTGTAAACCCGATCACGGATATCTGCTGGAGCTGTATTTTCCCGCTCTCGCTGGGCAGTATCAAAGTCAGTCAGGGTAAGGTCCCCGACACGGCGAACCCGTCGATGCCCATTCAGATTTGTCCGGCACCGCCGCCGCTGTTCAGGCGTATCGGGCTGGCCATTGGTTACTGGGAGCCGATGGCGCTGACGGACGTCACCCGGTCACCGGGATGCATGGTGAACCTGGGCTTCAGCCTGCCGGCTTTTGGTAAAACGGCACAGGGAACGGCGAAAAAGGATGAGAAGCAGGTGAACGGGGCGTTCTATCACGTTCACTGGTACAAATACCCGCTGACGTACTGGCTTAACATCATCACATCGCTGGGCTGTCTGGAAGGTGGTGACCTGGATATCGCTTATCTTTCTGAAATTGACCCCACCTGGACGGACAGCAGCCTGACCACCATTCTCAATCCGGAAGCTGTCATCTTTGCCAATCCGATAGCACAGGGGGCCTGTGCAGCAGATGCCATTGCCAGCGCCTTTAATATGCCTCTCGATGTTCTGTTCTGGTGTGCCGGTTCGCAGGGCAGTATGTACCCGTTCAATGGCTGGGTGAGTAATGAGTCCAGTCCGTTGCAGTCCTCCCTGCTGGTCAGTGAACGCATGGCGTTCAAACTACACCGTCAGGGCATGATTATGGAAACCATCGGGAAAAATAACGCCGTCTGTAATGAATATCCGTCCCCAATCCTGCCTAAAGAACGCTGGCGTTATCAGATGGTGAATATGTATCCGGACAGCGGACAGTGCCATCCGTTCGGGCGCAGTGTGATGCGCTGGGAGACGGGAAAAAATCCGCCCAACACAAAGAAAAACTTCGGCTACCTGATGTGGCGTAAACGTAACTGTGTATTCCTGTAAATCATTTTAATGAATAAGAGGAAATGAAAATGGCAACAATGGACAGTAAATATATTCAGCACCTCAGGAAAATAAGTGCTGTACTGCTCAGGCTGATAAGCAGAACATTAAAATTATTTCCTTTTGGTCTTGTAATAGTGCCCGTTATATTATTTTATTTTGCACCTGACAGTTTTCTCGCTGAAATTATTCATGAATGGAAGAACGCAGATATATCAGAACAAGTGACACTTGTCAGATTATATCTGAAGGTGACATTTACATGTGCGTTTGTGGCTGTTTTTCTCAATTATCTTTTTTCTGATGAGTTCATGCCTGTAAATAGCAGAAAGTGAGAAATATCATGAACCGGAAAATATTTGCACTTTTTGCTCTGACAGCAGGGATGCATCTTGCTGTTCATGCTTCAGAAAATGTGAACACAACTGAAAACCGCCAGTTCCTGAAGCAGCAGGAAAATTTAAGCAGACAACTGCGAGAGAAACCTGACCATCAGCTGAAAGCCTGGGCGGAGAAACAGGTGCTGGAAAACCCCCTTCAGCGTTCAGATAACCATTTTCTGGATGAGCTGGTTCGTAAACAGCAGGCTTCGCAGGACGGGAAACCCCGGCAGGGTGCCCTGTATTTTGTGTCGTTTTCCATTCCCGAAGAGGGGCTGAAACGGATGCTGGGCGAAACCCGGCACTACGGTATACCCGCCACACTGCGGGGCATGGTGAACAATGACCTGAAGACCACCGCTGAAGCCGTGCTGTCCCTGGTGAAAGACGGCGCGACTGATGGTGTTCAGATCGACCCGACGCTGTTTTCACAGTACGGCATTCGCAGTGTACCGGCACTGGTGGTGTTCTGCAGTCAGGGATACGACATCATCCGGGGAAACCTGCGGGTCGGCCAGGCGCTGGAGAAAGTGGCCGCCACGGGTGACTGCCGGCAGGTGGCTCATGATTTACTGGCAGGGAAAGGAGATTCCGGGAAATGAAACGTATTTTACCTCTGATACTGGCTCTGGTTGCCGGCATGGCACAGGCTGACAGCAACAGTGATTACCGGGCCGGTTCTGATTTTGCCCGTCAGATTCAGGGGCAGGGTACAGGCAGTATTCAGGGCTTTAAGCCACAGGAGAGTATCCCCAGCTATAACGCGAATCCGGACGAGACAAAATATTACGGTGGCGTGACTGCCGGCGGGGATGGCGGCCTGAAAAATGACGGCACCACGGAATGGGCGACCGGTGAAACCGGAAAAACCATCACAGAGTCCTTCATGAACAAGCCGAAAGACATTCTGTCACCGGATGCACCGTTCATTCAGACCGGCAGGGATGTGGTGAACCGGGCTGACAGCATTGTGGGAAATACCGGACAGCAGTGCAGTGCGCAGGAGATAAACCGCAGTGAATTCACAAACTATACCTGTGAGCGGGACACGATGGTGGAGGAGTACTGCACACGGACTGCCAGTATCACCGGGGACTGGAAATACACGGATGAATATCGTGAAGTGACGATACCGCACTCACAGTTCCGGTTCAGTATGAACGGGCTGAAACTGGTGTTCAGTGTCACGGCTCCGGTAACCGGTACAGTGGAAAGTGCATCATTGTCTGTATACGCCGCTTTTTTCTTCCTGAACTCCCGTTATACCTTCATGAATACAACCTTTAATGTCGGCCTGGCAAACGGGCAGTCGGATACTTACCCCCTGTCCGGGGCGACAGGTTTGCAGGTGACACAGGGGCAGGTTCTGACCGGTAGTGGCTGTACTGCTAACGGTAATTGCCTCCCGCACGGGAATGGTGACAGGAAAGTCTATGAATCGCTTGTCAGTGGTGCTTCCACCTTTACGCTGAAACTCAGGATGAAGGTCCGTGATAAAGAATGGGTTCCCCGGGTGGAGTGGGTGGAGAGTTGTCCGTTTAATAAAGCGGATGGCGTGCTGACAGGCACTGAGTGTTCAGAGCCGGGTGGTACGAAAACCGGAGTGATGGAAGGTAAACCCTGGAACATCACACAGGCATGCTGGGCATACCGGGATAAATATGTCACTCAGTCCGCAGATAACGGCACCTGTCAGAAATATGTCGATAATCCGGCCTGTACGCTGGCCTCACGTCAGTGCGCGTTTTATTCCGATGAGGGAACCTGTCTGCATGAGTACGCCACGTACTCCTGCGAGTCCAGAACATCAGGAAAAGTGATGGTCTGTGGTGGTGATGTCTTCTGCCTTGACGGTGAATGCGATAAGGCACAGAGCGGAAAAAGCAGTGATTTTGGTGAAGCAGTATCACAGCTGGCTGCGCTTGCCGCCGCAGGTAAGGATGTTGCCGCCCTGAATGGTGTGGATGTCAGGGCTTTCACGGGTGAGGCGAAATTCTGCCGTAAGGCCGCAGCCGGCTTCAGTAACTGCTGTAAGGATGGTGGCTGGGGTCAGGATGTGGGTCTGGCGAAGTGCAACAGCGAAGAAAAGGCGCTGGGAAAGGCAAAGGACAACAAACTGACCGTCAGTGTCGGAGAGTTCTGTTCGAAGAAAGTGCTGGGTGTCTGTCTGCAGAAAAAGCGCAGCTACTGCCAGTTTGATTCGAAGCTGGCGCAGATAGTCCAGCAGCAGGGGCGTAACGGGCAGTTGCGTATCGGGTTTGGCAGTGCGAAGCATCCTGACTGTCGGGGGATTACGGTTGATGAGCTGCAGAAAATTCAGTTCGACAGACTGGATTTCACTAACTTCTACGAAGACCTGATGAATAACCAGAAAATCCCGGACAGTGGCGTTCTGACGCAGAAAGTGAAAGAGCAGATTGCTGACCAGCTGAAACAGGCAGGACAGTAAGGTATGGAAAATAACCGGGGGAAATGATGAAAGTTATATTCACTTCTAATCGTCTTGTTGATTTTCTTATCCGGCTTTCGATTACAGCGATTGTCATTTCCCCGGTAATTATCTGGTCGTGGGATACGGTAAAAGAAACCACGGCAGACGGGATGCTTGCCGCTGCTTTCGTTATCCTTTACTCCGGTGTGCTCCTGTTTATTCTGTATTTTTGTTTTTCTGCCCTGACTGGCCTGCAGAAAGATGATGAAAGAAAAAATGATGAAAGGAATGAAGATGAATAAAGCATTACTGCCACTGTTACTCTGCTGCTTTATTTTTCCGGCGTCAGGGAAAGATGCAGGCTGGCAGTGGTATAACGAGAAAATAAATCCGAAGGAAAAAGAAAATAAACCTGTACCTGCAGCCCCCCGTCAGGAGCCGGATATTATGCAGAAACTGGCCGCGCTGCAGACGGCAACAAAGCGGGCGCTGTACGAAGCCATTCTGTATCCCGGCGTGGATAATTTTGTTAAATATTTCCGGCTGCAGAATTACTGGACTCAGCAGGCCGGGCTTTTCACCATGAGTGCTAAAAAGGCCATGCTGGCACATCCCGAACTGGACTATAACCTGCAGTACAGCCATTACAACGGCACGGTACGGAACCAGCTGGCGGCAGACCAGGCGCAGCAGCGACAGGCCATTGCGAAACTGGCTGAACACTACGGCATCATGTTCTTTTACCGGGGGCAGGACCCCATCGACGGGCAACTGGCGCAGGTCATTAATGGCTTCAGGGATACCTATGGTCTGAGTGTTATTCCCGTTTCCGTGGATGGCGTGATTAATCCGCTGTTGCCGGATTCCCGGACTGACCAGGGGCAGGCGCAGCGCCTCGGTGTGAAATATTTCCCGGCCATGATGCTGGTTGACCCGAAACAGGGCAGTGTTCGCCCGTTATCATACGGCTTTATTTCACAGGACGACCTGGCAAAACAGTTCCTGAACGTTTCTGAAGATTTTAAACCGAATTTTTAACCAAAGGTTATATATGCATACAGGGGATTTGTGTTTTTTTACAGGTGCCAGCCTGTTTATCGTGGGGGTTGTTGGTTATTTCTTTACAGGACCAAATAATAAAGGAGTTTATCTGCTGAGCTCGTTTGTCTTCTTTGTAGTAAATGTCATAAGTGTATGTATGCTGCCAGATAATTTCTTGTTTCTTTGTGGTGCGGTTATGAATCAGTGTGCCGTACCGGTTGTTTCAATGGCAGTCAGTACCATACCGGTTATCACGAAGTTTGACAGTTTCAGAAGGATGTTTGTTTGTATTATGTTGTCATCAGCATGGTCCGGAGTGATGTGGTTTTTTATAAGGGGGCTTATGACAGGCTAAGTCATATAAAACGGTAATAAAAACCATACAAAATAATGAGGTTGATCTGATTAATATCACACAAACGCGAATATTACAGACATGAATACTCTCATGTAAATAATAACCGGAGTTTAACATGATAAGTAAATACAGATTCTCTTTACCCCGGCTTGATATTACGGGAATGTGGGTATTTTCCCTGGGTGTCTGGTTTCATATCGTCGCCCGTCTTGTTTACAGCAAACCCTGGATGGCTTTTTTTCTGGCGGAGTTGATTGCGGCCATCCTTGTGCTGTTCGGCGCATACCAGGTGCTGGATGCATGGATTGCACGTGTCAGCCTGGAAGAGCGTGAGGCACTGGAAGCCAGGCAACAGGCCATGATGGAAGGGCAGCAGGAGGGCGGACATGTCTCTCACTAAATTACTGCCGGTCATTTTGTTGATGATGGCCACAGGTGTGCAGGCCTCCACCCGGGATGAAATTGAACGACTCTGGAATCCGCAGGGTATGGCCGTGCAGCCTGCACAACCGGCAGCAGACACATCAGCCAGAACAGAAAAGCCGGCTCCCCGCTGGTTCCGCCTCAGCAACGGCAGGCAGGTTAACCTGGCCGACTGGAAGGTGGTGCTGTTTATGCAGGGGCATTGCCCTTACTGTCACCAGTTTGACCCGGTACTGAAACAGCTGGCACAGCAGTACGGCTTTTCCGTTTTTCCCTACACCCTGGATGGTCAGGGGGATACCGCCTTTCCGGAAGCATTACCGGTGCTACCGGACGTGATGCAGACCTTCTTCCCGAATATCCCGGTGGCCACACCGACTACCTTCCTGGTCAACGTCAACACACTTGAGGCATTACCGCTTTTGCAGGGGGCAACGGATGCCGCCAGTTTTATGGCGCGGATGGATACCGTTCTGCAGATGTACGGAGAGGAAAAAGGTACGAAATAAGCAGGTGGTGTTACTCATTGCCGGAATATCCGGCATCGCGACGGGAATAATCGTCAGCCTGAATATCCCCTTTATCCGTCAGGGGCTTTTTTATCCCGCCAGCCCTGTGGAAATTGTCGTTTCGCTGTGTCTTACCTTTTCTGTTTCTGTTGTGTTTTTTGTGGGGGCAATTGTGGGATGGATTTCGGTGTCTGAAATATATTACAGCCGCATGAACGGTCTGAATGAATCATCGGAAATATCAGAGGAAACTTATAATGAAAGAAAAAAGAAATGATGCGGAACTAAAAAACAGAAAAACTAAACGGGATTATGATTATGAACGCAGGGTTTCTGATATATATTTTGATCTGTTTTTTGTGTTCGTTGCTGCCGGAACTTTTTTATGGGTGATTATGCATAGTATTTTTGATGCCTGTATTGATTCGTGGAAAGCTGACCCGGAATTAAATAATTTTCGTTATATGTGGAACATCCTGATGTATGTCATTCCGTATACGTTATGGGCGTTTGCAGGTGGATTTCTTATCGTATACGTCAGGAACCCTTTAAATGAATTAATAAACGGGGGGATCAGAATATTCCGGCTGAAACGCCGTATGCGCCGGGAGAAGAAATTAAGGGAGGGTGGCAATAATGCTTCGCATTAAACCTCTTCTGGTTCTTTGTGCCGCTTTACTGACGGTCACACCCGCAGCGTCAGCGGATGTGAACAGCGACATGAATCAGTTCTTTAATAAGCTGGGATTTGCTTCCAATACCACACAACCGGGCGTCTGGCAGGGGCAGGCCGCCGGGTATGCCTATGGTGGCTCCCTGTATGCCCGCACCCAGGTCAAAAATATCCAGCTGATTTCCATGACGCTGCCGGATATCAATGCCGGATGTGGCGGCATCGACGCCTATCTCGGCTCGTTCAGTTTTATTAATGGCGATCAGTTGCAGCGTTTTGTTAAGCAGATTATGAGCAACGCTGCCGGTTACTTTTTTGACCTTGCCCTGCAGGCAACGGTGCCGGAAATCAAAACCGCAAAAGACTTCCTGCAGAAAATGGCAAGCGACATTAACAGTATGAACCTCAGCTCCTGTCAGGTGGCGCAGGGGATTGTCGGAGGATTATTTCCTCAGACTCAGGTGTCACAGCAGAAGGTCTGTCAGGACATTGCCGGTGAGAGCAATATTTTTGCTGACTGGGCCGCGTCCCGTCAGGGCTGCACGGTCGGAGGACAGTCATCGTCTGTTCGTGACAAGGCCAGTGACAAAGATAAGGAACGGGTGCTGAAGAACATCAATATCATCTGGGACTCGCTGTCCAAAAACAGGATGCTTGATGGTAACAAAGAACTGAAAGAATTTATTATGACGCTCACCGGTACGCTGATTTTTGGGGAAGACAGCGAGATTACCCCCCTGCCGGCGCGTACCACTGACCGCGATATCCTCCGGGCGATTATGGAGGGGGGAACGGCAAAAGTTTATCACTGCAACGATTCGGACAAGTGTCTGAAGGTGGTGGCGGATGCAAATGTGACCATCGCCCGGGATAAAGCCCTGAAATCACAGATTACAAAACTGCTCACCAGTATTCAGAATAAAGCGGTGAGTGATACTCCACTGGATGACAGGGAAAAAGGCTTCATTTCCAGCACCACCGTCCCCGTCTTTAAATATCTTATTGACCCGCAGATGCTCGGTGTATCCAGCAGCGTGGTTTACCAGCTGACGGACTATATCGGCTACGACATCATGCTCCAGTACATTCAGGAACTGCTTCAGCAGGCCCGGGCCATGATTGCCACCGGGAACTATCCACAGACCGTGCTGGACAGTGTGCTGGAGAATCTGAATCAGGCACAGCAACAGATTGCGGTTTTCCAGGGGCAGGTAAAGGTCCAGCAGGATGCATTGCTGGTTGTTGACCGTCAGATGAGCTATATGCGCCAGCAGCTTTCCGCCCGCATGCTCAGCCGTTACCAGAACAACTATCACTTCGGAGGGAGCACGCTGTGAATGAAGTCTATGTGATTGCCGGTGGTGAGTGGTTACGCAATAACCTGAACGCCATTGCCGCCTTTATGGGGACCCGGACGTGGGATTCCATCGAAAAAATTGCGCTCACATTGTCTGTTCTCGCGGTGGCCGTGATGTGGGTACAGCGGCACAACGTGATGGATTTGCTGGGCTGGGTGGCCGTGTTTGTGCTTATCAGCCTGCTGGTTAATGTCCGTACATCGGTGCAGATTATTGATAACAGTGACCTGGTCCAGGTTCACCGGGTGGATAATGTGCCTGTCGGACTGGCGATGCCACTTTCACTGACGACCCGTATCGGGCATGCAATGGTGGCCAGTTACGAGATGATATTCACCCAGCCTGACAGCGCCACCTACAGCAAGACAGGCATGCTGTTCGGGGCGAACCTGATTGTGAAAAGCACCGATTTTCTGTCCCGGAATCCGGAAATCATCAATCTGTTTCAGGACTACGTCCAGAACTGCGTGCTGGGGGATATTTACCTGAACCACAAATACACGCTGGAAGACCTGATGGCCTCCGCTGACCCCTACACGCTGATTTTTTCCCGGCCCAGCCCGCTACGGGGCGTTTATGACAGCAATAATAATTTCATAACCTGTAAAGATGCGTCGGTCACGCTGAAAGACAGGCTGAATCTCGATACAAAGACGGGAGGCAAGACCTGGCATTATTATGTGCAGCAGATATTTGGCGGCAGACCGGACCCGGACCTGTTATTCAGGCAACTGGTGAGTGACAGTTACAGTTATTTCTACGGCTCCAGCCAGTCTGCCAGTCATATTATGCGCCAGAACGTCACCATGAATGCCCTGAAAGAGGGTATCACCAGTAATGCAGCCCGTAACGGTGATACCGCCAGCCTGGTCAGTCTGGCCACGACTTCGTCGATGGAGAAACAGCGTCTGGCACATGTCTCCATTGGTCATGTGCTGATGCGAAACCTGCCGATGGTGCAGACCATTCTGGTGGGCATTACCATTGGTATCTTCCCGCTCCTGGTACTGGCGGCTGTCTTCAACAGACTGACGCTGTCTGTTCTGAGAGGCTATGTGTTTGCTCTGATGTGGTTCCAGACCTGGCCGTTGCTGTATGCCATTCTGAACAGTGCCATGACATTCTATGCAAAGCAGAATGGTGCACCGGTCGTGCTCTCTGAACTCTCTCAGATACAGCTGAAATACTCCGACCTGGCGTCCACTGCCGGATATATATCTGTCATGATACCCCCGTTGTCATGGATGATGGTAAAAGGCCTTGGCGCAGGTTTTTCCAGCGTGTACAGCCATTTCGCTTCCTCTGCTATCAGCCCGACTGCCAGTGCGGCAGGTAGTGTGGTTGACGGTAATTACTCCTACGGCAACATGCAGACGGAAAACGTGAACGGCTTCAGCTGGAGCACCAACAGCACCACGTCGTTTGGTCAGATGATGTACCAGACCGGCAGTGGCGCAACTGCCACACAGACCCGTGACGGTAATATGGTGATGGATGCGAGCGGGGCGATGTCCCGGTTACCGGTCGGTATCAATGCAACGCGTCAGATTGCAGCGGCACAACAGGAAATGGCCCGGGAGGCGTCGAACAGAGCAGAAAGCGCCCTGCATGGGTTCAGCAGCAGTATTGCCAGTGCCTGGAACTCGCTCAGCCAGTTTGGTTCTAACCGGGGGAGCAGTGATTCTGTCACAGGTGGTGCTGACAGCACGATGAGCGCACAGGACTCCATGATGGCCAGCCGTATGCGCAGTGCAGTGGAAAGCTATGCGAAGGCGCATAATATCAGTAATGAGCAGGCGACTCAGGAACTGGCATCCAGAAGTACGAGAGCTTCTGCCGGGATGTATGGAGATGCTCATGCTGAATGGGGGGTTAAACCTAAAATTCTTGGTGTTGGTGGAGGATTAGGCGTTAGAGGTGGTGGTCGGGCTGGTATTGATTGGGAAGATAATGATGCGCATACGGCAAGTAGTAATACTCAGTCGAGCCATAATGCTCGTCATGATATCGATGCCAGAGCTACACAAGACTTTAAAGAGGCCAGCGATTATTTTACCAGTCGCAAGGTCAGTGAGTCCGGCAGCCATACGGACAATAATGCTGATTCCCGTGTGGATCAGTTGTCTGCAGCCCTGAATTCAGCGAAGCAGAGTTACGACCAGTACACGACGAATATGACCCGCAGCCATGAATATGCTGAAATGGCATCCCGTACTGAAAGCATGAGTGGGCAGATGAGTGAAGACCTGTCGCAACAGTTTGCACAGTATGTAATGAAACACGCGCCACAGGATGCAGAAGCTATTCTGACAAACACCAGTTCACCGGAGATTGCAGAACGTCGTCGGGCGATGGCCTGGTCTTTTGTGCAGGAACAGGTACAGCCTGGTGTTGATAATGCCTGGCGGGAATCCCGTGGTGATATTGGTAAAGGAATGGAGAGCGTACCTTCGGGTGGTGGCAGTCAGGATATTATTGCTGACCATCAGGGGCATCAGGCCATTATTGATCAAAGAACGCAGGACAGTAATATCCGTAATGATGTAAAACATCAGGTTGATAATATGGTCACAGAATATAAAGGGAATATAGGTGATACTCAGAACAGCGTACGTGGCGAGGAAAATATTGTAAGAGGACAGTATTCTGAACTGCAGAATCACCATAAAACAGAGGCATTATCTCAGAATAATAAATATAATGAAGAAAAGTCGGCTCAGGAAAGAATGCCCGGGGCTGACAGTCCACAGGAACTGATGAAAAGGGCAAAGGAATATCAGGATAAGTATAAGCAATAATGCTGTTTTTGGGAGATGATAATGAGATGTTTAACCCATATTACTCTGGTAACGGTGATACAGTTTATCGCCTGTTATCTGGCTAGTTGGGGGAATGCCGAAACAATTTTTATGCTGTTCTTCATAGTACTATGGCAGGGACTGTTTATATGGTTGTTCTCTCAAATACGAAAAAAACGGAATGTGTCGGATGAGTTTAAGTTTAGTAAAGGCGTTTGGTATATAACGATGCCAGTATCTTCCTTACTCTCTCCATTATTAAGCCTGATGGTTTTTATCATTGGTACACTATACGAATTAAGGCGAGTTAGTGGTTGTGTAAGCGTAAGAGAATGGATGCAATCTCAGGTAAATGAACAAACTAATGAAGATTTGCATCTGGATTTTGATAATATGGATTTTCATCGTACTAATCCTGCAACAGGGTTACCTATGTCAGGTATTGGTGTGGATATCGGTGGTAATTCATATGGTTATAGTTCAAAACGATATGATGAGTGAATCTTAATTTGTATATTATGACGTTTTATTCAATATGAAGGAACATTGATGAAAATGAAAAAATTGATGATGGTTGCACTGGTCAGTTCCACTCTGGCCCTTTCAGGGTGTGGTGCGATGAGCACAGCAATCAAGAAGCGTAACCTTGAGGTGAAGACTCAGATGAGTGAGACCATCTGGCTTGAACCCGCCAGCGAACGCACGGTATTTCTGCAGATCAAAAACACGTCTGATAAAGACATGAGTGGGCTGCAGGGCAAAATTGCTGATGCTGTGAAAGCAAAAGGATATCAGGTGGTGACTTCTCCGGATAAAGCCTACTACTGGATTCAGGCGAATGTGCTGAAGGCCGATAAGATGGATCTGCGGGAGTCTCAGGGATGGCTGAACCGTGGTTATGAAGGCGCAGCAGTTGGTGCAGCGTTAGGTGCCGGTATTACCGGCTATAACTCAAATTCTGCCGGTGCCACACTCGGTGTAGGCCTTGCTGCTGGTCTGGTGGGTATGGCTGCAGATGCGATGGTGGAAGATGTGAACTATACCATGATCACGGATGTACAGATTGCAGAGCGTACTAAGGCAACGGTGACAACGGATAATGTTGCCGCCCTGCGTCAGGGCACATCAGGTGCGAAAATTCAGACCAGTACTGAAACAGGTAACCAGCATAAATACCAGACCCGTGTGGTTTCAAATGCGAACAAGGTTAACCTGAAATTTGAAGAGGCGAAGCCTGTTCTCGAAGACCAACTGGCCAAATCAATCGCAAATATTCTCTGAACCTCGTCAGGAGGCTGATCTGACCGGCCTCCTTGCTGACGCCTCGCGTTGCTCGTTGTCCAACCCCGGGATGTAACAAAATAAATTTTGTCACCTCCCGGCGTTTCCGAAATAAATATGAAAACACTGAGCGGTTGTGCAAATTCTTTGTGCGACCGTGAAGTGTTGCCGGCGAAGCCGGGATCTTCCGGAGAAAGTCATTATGACATCAGACAATATCGCTGAATATGTTGGTGAGAATAATCAATTTACTGAGAAGCCTGTAACTGAATACCCCCCGGTGATACAGGATAATACAGTGACCACTAAAGACTATCTGTACAGCAATAATATTGATACTGACCTTTTAGTGGTTATCGGAGGGCTTATTGTTATATTGTTTCTCATGATGCTTATCATGTACTTTATTAATTCTCTCAGGCATAAGGAATTAACTGAAATACTGACAAAAATATCTTTTCCTGAAAAATCCGGGAGCAATTTGCTTAAACCGGAGGCGGTCAGCTGTAATTTGTTGTCCCTGTGTGTGCTGGCACCGGTATTCTGTACACCCAGAAAGCTGGCTGAAGTTTCCAGGGAGATCATCGTGGCGAGTGCGCAGGAAATTGCATGGACGCCGGGGAGCAGTCGTATTGATGGCCACCAGGCGGAGAATATCACCTGGGCGATTTCATCGCAGTCTCCTGCCGATAAGTATGATCTCATCAATAAAACGTCCTGTGTTTCTCCTGACAGTGGCCGTTTTTATGAACCGGACACAGTTCTGGATCACCGTGAACGGGTACGCCTTTTTATTCAGATCCAGTTTCCGCATGGGAGTGACTGGTCTGAAGTATTGCGCCTGACTGACATTGTTACAGAGAAGGTCTCTTCCGGCAGGACTGCAGGCGGGCATCACCACCGGCATACAGGGTACACCTGGTCTGTTTCTGTGAATTAACCCCACATCATCCTTTTCTGCCCTGTTCCAGATTTTCCCGGAGTTTCATCATGAGTTTTAACGCAAAGGATATGACCCAGGGCGGTCAGATTGCGTCCATGCGTATCCGCATGTTCAGCCAGATCGCCAATATCATGCTTTACTGCCTGTTTATTTTTTTCTGGATCCTCATTGGTCTGGTCTTATGGGTAAAAATAAGCTGGCAGACGTTTATCAACGGCTGTATTTACTGGTGGTGTACGTCACTGGAAGGCATGCGGGATTTAATAAAATCCCAGCCGGTCTATGAGATCCAGTATTACGGCAAAACCTTCCGGATGAACGCTGCCCAGGTACTGCATGATAAATATATGATCTGGTGCGGAGAGCAGCTATGGTCTGCATTCGTTCTGGCGTCTGTCGTGGCCCTGGTTATTTGCCTGATCACCTTCTTTGTTGTCTCCTGGATTCTGGGGCGTCAGGGTAAACAACAGAGCGAAAATGAAGTCACAGGTGGTCGTCAGCTGACAGACAATCCGAAAGACGTTGCCCGGATGCTGAAAAAAGACGGCAAGGACTCCGATATCCGGATTGGCGACCTGCCGATTATCCGGGATTCCGAAATCCAGAACTTCTGTCTGCACGGCACGGTCGGGGCCGGTAAGTCGGAGGTTATCCGTCGTCTGGCCAACTATGCCCGTCAGCGCGGTGATATGGTGGTGATTTATGACCGTTCAGGGGAATTTGTTAAAAGTTACTATGATCCCTCCATCGATAAAATCCTGAATCCGCTGGATGCCCGCTGTGCCGCATGGGATTTGTGGAAGGAGTGCCTGACACAGCCGGATTTTGATAATACCGCGAACACGCTGATCCCTATGGGTACAAAAGAGGACCCGTTCTGGCAGGGTTCAGGACGTACCATTTTTGCGGAAGCGGCGTACCTGATGCGTAATGACCCCAACCGCAGCTACAGCAAACTGGTGGACACACTGCTTTCCATCAAAATTGAAAAACTGCGTACCTTCCTGCGTAATTCACCGGCGGCCAACCTGGTGGAAGAGAAAATTGAGAAAACGGCGATTTCCATCCGTGCTGTGCTGACCAACTACGTGAAAGCCATCCGTTACCTGCAGGGGATTGAGCATAACGGTGATCCCTTCACCATCCGTGACTGGATGCGTGGTGTCCGGGAAGATCAGAAAAACGGCTGGCTGTTTATTTCGTCGAACGCCGACACCCATGCCTCCCTGAAGCCTGTGATCTCCATGTGGCTGTCCATTGCCATTCGTGGTCTGCTGGCAATGGGAGAAAACCGTAACCGTCGTGTGTGGTTTTTCTGTGATGAGTTACCCACGTTACACAAACTGCCGGATCTGGTGGAGATCCTGCCGGAAGCCCGTAAGTTCGGTGGCTGTTATGTGTTTGGTATCCAGTCCTATGCCCAGCTGGAAGATATCTACGGTGAGAAAGCGGCGGCCACGCTGTTTGACGTCATGAACACCCGTGCTTTTTTCCGTTCCCCGAGCCATAAGATTGCAGAGTTCGCTGCCGGTGAGATTGGTGAGAAAGAGCACCTGAAAGCCAGCGAGCAGTATTCCTACGGTGCTGACCCGGTACGTGACGGGGTATCGACCGGTAAGGATATGGAGCGTCAGACGCTGGTCAGTTATTCCGACATTCAGTCTCTGCCGGATCTGACCTGCTATGTCACTCTGCCCGGACCGTATCCGGCAGTCAAACTCTCTCTGAAATATCAGGCACGACCGAAGGTCGCTCCGGAGTTTATTCCGCGTGACATCAACCCGGAAATGGAGAACCGTCTGAGTGCCGTACTTGCCGCAAGGGAAGCAGAAGGTCGTCAGATGGCCAGCCTCTTTGAACCGGAGGTTGCCTCCGGAGAAGATGTGACTCAGGCTGAACAGCCACAACAGCCACAACAGCCACAACAGCCACAACAGCCACAACAGCCACAACAGCCACAACAGCCAGTGTCTTCTGTCATCAATGATAAGAAGTCAGATGCAGGTGTGAGTGTTCCGGCAGGGGGGATCGAGCAGGAGCTGAAAATGAAACCGGAAGAAGAGATGGAACAGCAACTGCCACCCGGGATCAGTGAATCCGGTGAAGTGGTGGATATGGCCGCTTATGAGGCATGGCAACAGGAAAATCATCCGGACATCCAGCAGCATATGCAGCGTCGTGAAGAGGTGAACATTAATGTGCACCGGGAGCGCGGGGAGGATGTTGAGCCGGGAGATGATTTCTGATGTTGAGTTTCAGCGTTGTTAAATCGGCAGGCAGTGCCGGAAACTATTACACCGACAAGGATAATTACTATGTGCTGGGCAGCATGGGAGAACGCTGGGCTGGTCAGGGGGCTGAACAGCTTGGGCTGCAGGGCAGCGTCGATAAGGATGTTTTTACCCGTCTTCTGGAGGGCAGGCTGCCGGACGGGGCGGATTTAAGCCGCATGCAGGATGGCAGTAATAAGCATCGTCCCGGCTACGACCTGACCTTCTCCGCCCCCAAAAGTGTCTCCATGATGGCCATGCTCGGGGGGGATAAACGTCTTATTGATGCACATAACCAGGCCGTGGATTTTGCTGTCCGTCAGGTGGAGGCGCTGGCTTCCACACGGGTGATGACGGACGGACAGTCAGAAACGGTGCTGACCGGTAATCTGGTGATGGCACTGTTTAACCATGACACCAGTCGCGATCAGGACCCACAGTTACACACGCATGTAGTGGTGGCTAATGTCACGCAGCATAACGGCGAGTGGAAGACACTGAGCAGTGACAAAGTGGGGAAAACCGGATTTTCCGAGAACGTGCTAGCGAACCGGATTGCGTTCGGGAAAATATATCAGAGTGAGTTACGTCAGCGCGTTGAGGCGCTGGGTTATGAAACCGAAGTGGTCGGTAAGCACGGTATGTGGGAGATGCCGGGCGTACCGGTGGAGGCCTTTTCCAGTCGTTCACAGGCTATCAGGGAGGCCGTCGGTGAAGACGCCTCGCTGAAATCCCGGGATGTGGCGGCACTGGATACGCGAAAATCCAAACAGCACGTCGATCCTGAAGTCAGAATGGCTGAATGGATGCAGACGCTGAAGGAAACCGGGTTCGACATCCGGGCATATCGTGACGCGGCGGATCAGCGTGCGGAGATCCGCACGCAGGCGCCCGGGCCTGCTTCACAGGACGGGCCGGATGTGCAGCAGGCGGTGACACAGGCGATTGCCGGATTAAGTGAACGAAAAGTGCAGTTCACGTATACGGACGTGCTGGCCAGGACGGTCGGCATACTGCCGCCGGAAAATGGTGTGATTGAACGGGCACGCGCCGGTATCGATGAGGCCATCAGCCGTGAGCAGCTTATCCCCCTCGACCGTGAGAAGGGGCTGTTCACATCAGGAATTCATGTGCTCGATGAGCTGTCCGTCCGGGCACTCAGTCGTGACATCATGAAACAGAACCGGGTGACCGTACATCCGGAGAAAAGTGTCCCCCGGACGGCTGGTTACAGCGATGCGGTCAGTGTTCTGGCACAGGACCGTCCGTCGCTGGCCATTGTGTCCGGGCAGGGCGGTGCAGCCGGGCAGCGTGAGCGGGTGGCTGAACTGGTCATGATGGCCCGGGAGCAGGGGCGGGAGGTGCAGATTATCGCTGCTGACCGTCGCTCGCAGATGAACCTGAAGCAGGATGAACGGCTGTCCGGTGAGCTGATAACCGGACGTCGTCAGCTGCAGGAGGGCATGGTCTTCACGCCGGGCAGTACTGTTATCGTCGACCAGGGCGAAAAACTCTCCCTGAAAGAGACGTTAACCCTGCTGGATGGTGCCGCACGTCATAACGTACAGGTCCTGATAACCGACAGCGGGCAGCGAACCGGTACAGGCAGTGCGCTGATGGCCATGAAGGATGCCGGGGTGAACACGTATCGCTGGCAGGGCGGAGAACAGCGACCGGCAACCATCATCAGTGAACCGGACCGGAATGTCCGCTATGACCGGCTGGCCGGAGATTTTGCGGCCAGCGTGAAAGCCGGAGAAGAGAGCGTGGCACAGGTCAGCGGGGTACGGGAACAGGCCATACTGACACAGGCCATTCGCAGTGAGCTGAAAACACAGGGCGTGCTCGGACACCCGGAGGTGACCATGACCGCCCTGTCACCGGTCTGGCTGGACAGCCGGAGCCGTTATCTGCGGGATATGTACCGACCGGGGATGGTGATGGAGCAGTGGAACCCGGAGACACGCAGTCATGACCGCTATGTTATCGACCGGGTGACGGCGCAGAGTCACAGCCTGACCCTGCGGGATGCGCAGGGCGAAACGCAGGTGGTGCGTATTTCCTCCCTGGACAGCAGCTGGTCGCTGTTCCGGCCGGAAAAAATGCCGGTGGCAGACGGCGAGCGACTGAGGGTGACAGGGAAAATTCCCGGACTCCGCGTCTCCGGCGGTGACCGCCTGCAGGTGGCATCCGTCAGTGAAGATGCGATGACGGTTGTTGTGCCGGGGCGGGCTGAACCGGCCACCCTGCCTGTGGCTGATTCACCGTTCACGGCACTGAAGCTGGAGAACGGCTGGGTGGAAACGCCCGGGCATTCCGTCAGTGACAGTGCGACGGTGTTTGCCTCCGTCACACAGATGGCAATGGACAACGCCACCCTGAACGGTCTGGCCCGCAGCGGTCGTGATGTCCGGCTGTATTCCTCACTGGATGAAACCCGTACTGCGGAAAAACTTGCCCGCCATCCCTCCTTTACGGTGGTTTCTGAGCAGATAAAGGCGCGGGCCGGTGAGACATCGCTGGAAACCGCTATCAGTCTGCAGAAAACCGGGCTGCACACGCCGGCACAGCAGGCCATTCATCTGGCCCTTCCTGTGCTGGAAAGTAAAAACCTGGCCTTCAGCATGGTGGACCTGCTGACAGAGGCGAAGTCGTTTGCTGCAGAAGGAACCGGTTTTACTGAACTGGGAGGGGAAATCAATGCGCAGATAAAACGCGGTGACTTACTGTATGTGGATGTGGCAAAAGGCTATGGCACAGGCCTGCTGGTTTCCCGTGCGTCGTATGAGGCAGAAAAAAGTATTCTTCGCCATATTCTCGAAGGTAAGGAGGCGGTCACGCCGCTGATGGAGAGAGTACCCGGCGAACTCATGGAGACGTTAACGTCGGGACAGCGTGCCGCCACCCGTATGATACTGGAAACGTCCGACCGTTTCACGGTGGTACAGGGTTATGCCGGTGTGGGTAAGACCACACAGTTCCGGGCGGTGATGTCAGCCGTGAACATGCTGCCGGCGAGTGAGCGTCCCCGAGTTGTGGGGCTGGGGCCCACGCACCGTGCGGTCGGTGAGATGCGCAGCGCCGGCGTGGATGCACAGACGCTGGCGTCCTTTCTGCATGACACGCAGCTGCAGCAGCGCAGCGGAGAAACGCCGGATTTCAGCAACACGCTGTTCCTGCTCGATGAGAGCTCAATGGTGGGCAATACCGACATGGCACGGGCATACGCCCTGATTGCGGCCGGTGGCGGTCGTGCCGTGGCCAGTGGTGACACGGACCAGCTGCAGGCCATCGCGCCCGGTCAGCCTTTCCGTCTCCAGCAGACGCGCAGTGCTGCCGATGTGGTCATCATGAAGGAGATTGTGCGTCAGACGCCGGAACTGCGGGAGGCGGTATACAGCCTGATTAACCGGGATGTGGAAAGGGCACTGTCCGGGCTTGAGAGTGTGAAACCGTCTCAGGTTCCCCGTCAGGAGGGCGCATGGGCACCGGAGCACTCCGTGACGGAGTTCAGTCACAGCCAGGAAGCGAAACTGGCAGAAGCGCAGCAGAAGGCGATGCTGAAAGGTGAGACTTTTCCGGATGTCCCCATGACACTGTATGAAGCCATTGTCCGCGACTATACCGGCAGGACACCGGAAGCACGGGAGCAGACGCTGATTGTCACGCACCTGAATGAGGACCGGCGCGTACTGAACAGCATGATTCATGATGCACGGGAAAAGGCCGGTGAGCTGGGGAAAGAGCAGGTCATGGTGCCTGTCCTGAACACAGCGAATATACGTGACGGGGAGCTGCGTCGTCTCTCCACCTGGGAGAATAACCCGGATGCCCTTGCCCTGGTGGATAGTGTGTATCACCGGATTGCCGGTATCAGCAAGGATGACGGGCTGATAACCCTGGAGGATGCGGAAGGTAACACGCGGCTGATTTCGCCCCGGGAGGCGGTGGCTGAAGGTGTCACACTGTACACCCCGGACAAAATCCGGGTGGGGACCGGCGACCGGATGCGCTTCACGAAGAGTGACCGGGAGCGCGGTTATGTGGCCAACAGCGTCTGGACGGTGACAGCGGTTTCCGGTGACAGTGTCACGTTGTCAGACGGACAGCAGACCCGGGTGATTCGCCCCGGCCAGGAGCGGGCAGAGCAACATATTGACCTGGCTTATGCCATCACCGCCCACGGTGCGCAGGGGGCGAGTGAAACCTTTGCCATCGCGCTTGAAGGCACGGAAGGTAACCGGAAACTGATGGCCGGCTTTGAGTCAGCCTACGTGGCCCTGTCGCGTATGAAGCAGCATGTGCAGGTGTACACCGATAACCGTCAGGGCTGGACGGATGCCATTAACAATGCCGTACAGAAAGGAACTGCCCACGATGTGCTGGAGCCGAAACCGGACCGGGAGGTCATGAATGCGCAGCGGCTGTTCAGTACGGCACGGGAACTGCGGGACGTGGCGGCAGGCCGTGCCGTTCTCCGTCAGGCAGGGCTGGCCGGGGGAGACAGCCCTGCACGGTTTATTGCACCGGGACGTAAATATCCGCAGCCGTATGTGGCACTGCCGGCGTTTGACCGTAACGGCAAGTCCGCCGGTATCTGGCTGAACCCACTGACCACGGATGACGGAAACGGGCTGCGGGGATTCAGCGGTGAAGGACGGGTGAAAGGCAGCGGGGATGCGCAGTTCGTGGCCCTGCAGGGTAGCCGTAACGGAGAGAGCCTGCTGGCTGATAATATGCAGGATGGTGTCCGGATTGCCCGTGATAATCCTGACAGCGGTGTGGTGGTAAGAATTGCCGGTGAAGGTCGTCCGTGGAATCCCGGTGCCATCACCGGTGGTCGCGTGTGGGGGGATATCCCGGACAGCAGCGTCCAGCCGGGAGCCGGAAATGGCGAACCGGTCACGGCAGAGGTGCTGGCACAGCGGCAGGCTGAAGAGGCCATCCGCCGTGAAACGGAACGCCGTGCAGATGAAATTGTCCGTAAAATGGCAGAGAACAAACCTGACCTGCCGGATGGCAAAACAGAGCAGGCTGTCAGGGAAATTGCCGGGCAGGAGCGTGACCGGGCTGACATAACTGAACGGGAAGCCGCGCTGCCGGAGAGTGTGCTGCGTGAATCACAACGGGAGCAGGAAGCGGTCCGGGAGGTTGCCCGGGAAAATCTGCTGCAGGAGCGTCTGCAGCAGATAGAGCGGGATATGGTTCGTGACCTGCAGAAAGAGAAAACCCTGGGCGGAGACTGATACAGGAAGATAAACGCTGATGACAACGGATAACACGAACACGACACGTAACGATTCACTGGCTGCACGGACCGATACCTGGTTGCAGTCGTTTCTGGTCTGGTCACCCGGACAGCGGGATATCATCAAAACGGTGGCGCTGGTGCTGATGGTACTGGACCACATCAATCTGATATTCCAGCTGAAGCAGGAATGGATGTTTCTGGCCGGGCGAGGAGCCTTTCCGCTGTTTGCCCTGGTGTGGGGGCTGAATCTGTCCCGTCATGCGCATATCCGGCAACCGGCCATTAACCGGCTGTGGGGATGGGGAATTATTGCCCAGTTCGCATATTATCTGGCCGGCTTTCCCTGGTATGAGGGGAATATCCTGTTTGCCTTTGCAGTGGCGGCACAGGTGCTGACGTGGTGTGAAACGCGCAGTGGGTGGCGTACAGCAGCGGCCATTCTTCTGATGGCCCTGTGGGGGCCTTTGTCCGGCACCAGTTACGGCATTGCCGGGCTGCTGATGCTGGCGGTCAGTTACCGACTGTACCGGGCGGAAGACAGAGCGGAACGTCTGGCGCTGCTTGCATGCCTGCTGGCCGTTATTCCGGCACTTAACCTTGCCTCCAGTGATGCAGCGGCGGTGGCCGGTCTTGTAATGACGGTGCTGACCGTTGGTCTGGTGTCGTGTGCAGGAAAATCATTACCCCGTTTCTGGCCCGGGGATTTTTTCCCGGTATTCTACGCCTGTCATCTGGCTGTGCTGGGCGTTCTGGCGTTGTGACTGGTATGATACTGACGCTGATTCTGATTATTAATAAACAACATAACACAGGATATTTATGAAAATTACGGATCACAAACTCTCTGAAGGTATTGCCCTGACATTTCGTGTTCCTGAAGGAAATATAAAACATCCTTTGATTATCTTATGCCATGGGTTTTGCGGTATCAGGAATGTTCTGCTCCCTTGCTTTGCGAATGCCTTCACAGAAGCAGGATTCGCAACGATTACTTTTGATTATCGAGGATTCGGTGAGAGTGATGGAGAACGAGGGCGTCTGGTTCCTGCAATGCAGACCGAAGATATTATTTCAGTTATCAATTGGGCAGAAAAGCAGGAATGTATTGATAATCAGCGTATTGGGTTATGGGGAACATCGCTGGGAGGGGGGCATGTCTTCAGTGCAGCTGCGCAGGACCAACGCGTAAAATGTATTGTCAGCCAGCTGGCTTTTGCTGACGGTGATGTTCTGGTTACCGGAGAGATGAATGAATCGGAGAGAGCGTCTTTTCTGTCCACGCTGAATAAAATGGCAGAGAAGAAGAAAAACACCGGGAAAGAGATGTTTGTGGGGGTTACCCGGGTACTGAGTGATAATGAATCAAAGGTATTCTTCGAGAAGGTAAAAGGTCAGTATCCTGAAATGGATATAAAAATACCTTTCCTTACGGTTATGGAGACGTTGCAATATAAACCGGCAGAGAGCGCAGCCAAAGTACAGTGCCCAGTTTTGATTGTTATTGCCGGCCAGGATAGTGTTAATCCACCAGAACAGGGAAAAGCCTTATATGATGCTGTTGCTTCTGGTACTAAGGAATTATACGAGGAAGCTGACGCATGCCATTATGATATTTATGAAGGCGCGTTTTTTGAACGTGTGGCGGCAGTACAGACGCAATGGTTTAAAAAACATCTTTAATTGTCGGTATTAATATGTCAGAGGTCGTTGAGGTCAGCTTAATATCATAGTGAGTAGTTTCAACGACCTGGAGGACATATTTTCACAAAGGTCAGGGCAATCATGACAGAGCAGAAACGACCGGTACTGACACTGAAACGGAAAACGGAAGGGGAAACACCGACCCGGAGCCGGAAAACCATCATCAATGTCACCACGCCACCAAAATGGAAGGTGAAAAAGCAGAAACTGGCGGAGAAGGCTGCCCGGGAAGCAGAGCTGACAGCAAAAAAAGCGCAGGCCAGACAGGCGCTGTCCATTTATCTGAACCTGCCCTCGCTGGATGAGGCCGTGAACACCCTGAAACCCTGGTGGCCGGGATTATTTGACGGTGACACACCCCGACTTCTGGCCTGCGGTATCCGGGACGTGTTACTGGAAGACGTGGCGCAGCGGAATATCCCGCTCTCGCATAAAAAACTGCGCAGGGCGCTGAAGGCCATCACCCGTTCAGAAAGCTATCTGTGTGCCATGAAAGCCGGTGCCTGCCGGTATGACACGGAAGGGTATGTGACGGAGCATATTTCTCAGGAGGAAGAAGTGTATGCGGCAGAGCGTCTGGATAAAATCCGCCGCCAGAACCGGATAAAGGCAGAACTTCAGGCCGTGCTTGATGAACAATAAAAAAGCCTCCTTCACACTAAAGGAGGCGGAAAAATAAGGCTTCTCTGAAACCTTCTTCCATACCCGGCAGAAGAAGGTTATAAAAATTTATAACACATTCACCGGCCTGGATTAAAGGGGGAAGGAAAATGAACGGAACAGGGCGTGATTCGCAAAACTCCGGGGTATGGCGCTACCGGCAGGTCGGACGCCGGGCTGTCCGGCTGGAAGTCAGGGGGGACTGGCCGGGAGCCGCTGAGGCATGGCTACGGGCTGCGCAGTCTGCTCCCCGGACAGACTGGCAGCAGTTTGCCCGAAAAAGGGCTGAACACTGCCACCGGCGCTGCCGGGGAAGGGTGTAACGAAAAAGCAGCCTTCATTACTCCAGGGATTCAGAAGGCTGAATAATGCATGAGATTTGCTTTTTTTAATATCCGGTCGGGAAGTATGACCGGACAGTTCTGAGTAGCACAGAGTTTTTTCCGTATTAAGTCGTGATTTTATATTTTGTGATTAATTTCACAAAATAAGGTGTTATTCAGTGTGTGCTGCGATATTCAGGATTACCTGAAATACAGGTGCCATTGGTGATGCTGCCAACTTACTGATTTAGTGTATGATGGTGTTTTTGAGGTGCTCCAGTGGCTTCTGTTTCTATCAGCTGTCCCTCCTGTTCAGCTACTGACGGGGTGGTGCGTAACGGCAAAAGCACCGCCGGACATCAGCGCTATCTCTGCTCTCACTGCCGTAAAACATGGCAACTGCAGTTCACTTACACCGCTTCTCAACCCGGTACGCACCAGAAAATCATTGATATGGCCATGAATGGCGTTGGATGCCGGGCAACCGCCCGCATTATGGGCGTTGGCCTCAACACGATTTTCCGCCATTTAAAAACTCAGGCCGCAGTCGGTAACCTCGCGCATACAGCCGGGCAGTGACGTCATCGTCTGCGCGGAAATGGACGAACAGTGGGGCTATGTCGGGGCTAAATCGCGCCAGCGCTGGCTGTTTTACGCGTATGACAGGCTCCGGAAGACGGTTGTTGCGCACGTATTCGGTGAACGCACTATGGCGACGCTGGGGCGTCTTATGAGCCTGCTGTCACCCTTTGACGTGGTGATATGGATGACGGATGGCTGGCCGCTGTATGAATCCCGCCTGAAGGGAAAGCTGCACGTAATCAGCAAGCGATATACGCAGCGAATTGAGCGGCATAACCTGAATCTGAGGCAGCACCTGGCACGGCTGGGACGGAAGTCGCTGTCGTTCTCAAAATCGGTGGAGCTGCATGACAAAGTCATCGGGCATTATCTGAACATAAAACACTATCAATAAGTTGGAGTCATTACCGGTGCCATTTATCTGATATGGAGAATAACATGAGGAAATATATTCCACTGGTATTATTTATCTTTTCATGGCCGGTATTGTGTGCAGATATTCATGGACGGGTTGTTCGTGTACTGGACGGTGATACCATCGAGGTCATGGACTCACGGAAGGCAGTGCGGATCAGGCTGATAAATATTGATGCACCGGAAAAGAAACAGGATTATGGCCGGTGGTCAACGGACATGATGAAATCACTGGTTGCAGGAAAAACGGTTACCGTCACATATTTTCAGCGAGATCGTTATGGTCGTATTCTCGGGCAGGTTTATGCACCAGACGGAATGAATGTTAATCAGTTTATGGTCCGGGCCGGGGCTGCCTGGGTATATGAGCAGTACAACACAGATCCCGTGCTGCCTGTCCTTCAGAACGAAGCCAGACAACAAAAACGTGGGCTCTGGTCAGATGCTGATCCGGTTCCCCCCTGGATATGGAGACACCGTAAATAAAGCGATGGCAATCTTATCATTCATCTGTTCTCAGCGGGAATAAAAATGGCGAAAACAAAACAGGAATGGCTGTATCAGTTACGGCGATGTTCATCAGTCAATACGCTGGAAAAAATTATTCATAAAAACAGAGACAGTTTATTAAACAGTGAACGTGAATCATTTAATTCAGCAGCAGACCACCGGTTAGCGGAATTAATCACCGGAAAGTTATATGACAGGATACCAAAAGAGATATGGAAATATGTAAGGTAATAATTCAGCATAATTAATTACCAGGAGCAGATAAACAATGAAGCTGATTATTTTTATTCTTATTGTTCTGATTATTGCAGCGTTACTTATCCGGATTATCCTCAGAAGTGTAAATCAGCATTCTCCTTTGCTGATGCAATTGCATGCGGCAGGTATACGGACCGGTGATGCAGAGCGAATACTGTCCGGCGGTGAATACTGGCAACGTCAGAAGACGCTGCTGACAGAAAGGGAAGTCAGTTTTATGAAAGGACTGTTCAGAATTGTGGATATGAAGCGGTGGTATCTGTGTCCGCAGGTACGGGTCGCGGATATCGTCCAGCTGAACGGGAATATCCGGCCACGATCACGCCAGTGGTGGCAGTTATTCAGGATGGTGTCTCAGTGGCATGTTGATGTGGTTATCGTTGAGCGGCGTTCGTTCAGTATTGTTGCAGCAGTAGAGCTGGATGATGCCAGCCATTTACGACCGGAACGCAGACGCCGGGATATTCTTCTGGAAGAGGTTCTGAGGCAGGCTGGTATTCCGTTGCTCAGAAGCCACGATGCCAGAAAACTGCTGCAGATGACCGGAGAATGGCTGAATACAACAGGGGCTGATCAGCAGTCCCCGGAACATCGTAGCTGACGCCTTCGCGTTGCTCAGTTGTCCAACCCCGGAAACGGGAAAAAGCAAGTTTTCCCCGCTCCCGGCGTTTCAATAACTGAAAACCATACTATTTCACAGTTTAAATCACATTAAACGACAGTAATCCCCGTTGATTTGTGCGCCAACACAGATCTTCGTCACAATTCTCAAGTCGCTGATTTCAAAAAACTGTAGTATCCTCTGCGAAACGATCCCTGTTTGAGTATTGAGGAGGCGAGATGTCGCAGACAGAAAATGCAGTGACTTCCTCATCTGGCGCAAAACGAGCATACAGAAAGGGGAATCCGCTTTCTGATGCAGAGAAACAAAGATTATCAGTGGCCCGTAAAAGAGCTTCGTTCAAGGAAGTAAAAGTATTTCTTGAACCAAAGTATAAGGCCATGCTCATGCAAATGTGTCATGAAGATGGTCTGACTCAGGCTGAAGTTCTGACCGCACTGATAAAAAGTGAAGCGCAAAAACGATGCATGTGATGATGGGCTTACATTCTTGAGTGTTCAGAAGATTAGTGCTAGATTACTGATCGTTTAAGGAATTTTGTGGCTGGCCACGCCGTAAGGTGGCAAGGAACTGGTTCTGATGTGGATTTACAGGAGCCAGAAAAGCAAAAACCCCGATAATCTTCTTCAACTTTGGCGAGTACGAAAAGATTACCGGGGCCCACTTAAACCGTATAGCCAACAATTCAGCTATGCGGGAGTATAGTTATATGCCCGGAAAAGTTCAAGACTTCTTTCTGTGCTCGCTCCTTCTGCGCATTGTAAGTGCAGGATGGT
>NZ_JBKFZW010000006.1:0-71857 GCF_046521475.1 Enterobacter sp. CPE_E890
ATTCTGCGGTTCCCCCTGGAAGACCTACGCAAGTTGGGCCAGCTCAGAGGTGGAATCAACGAAGGCGAGCGAATGAGGCATCTTTTCTGGCGTCTTAACTTTCTCCTTCTCTCCGGGGCAACAAACAGCGCCCAGATGTACCATGAGGCCGCCGCTCTTTCCTCCGAGCTGGATACTCGTTGGTCTTACCGCTCCAAAGAGCTTATGACGCTCTACAGCAAGGCGAAATCCTATGAGGCTGGGGAACGTGTCGAGTTCGGCGGAAAGTCGTTTGCACCGCTATACACGCCCAAAAACGACACGCTGATCAACCTATTCCAGATCTCACAGCAAGAACAAGAGCAACTGAAGACGATTATCAGCACTGACGAGGCTCAGAAGCGCCGCAGAGAGCGCGATAGACTGCGTGATGAAGAACGTCGCCGCGCCGCTGGCCAGCTTGAGCGTGAAGCCTATGAAGCCAACTCATTGAGCAGGCAAAAGCCCTGGGAAGCTATGGGCATGAGCCGGGCTAAATGGTATCGCCTGGGCAAGCCTTCACCTCAACAAAACAGTGAGACAAGTCCCTCCCCTATTACTAATGGCGAAGCCTCAGCGGTTGCCCTTCAGGCGGCCAGGTGTAAAGCCGTTTAGATGGCTATTTCAAAGTGAGTGAGATTTCGTAACGGATGGCAGCCCTAGAGGCTGCTTTCTTTTGAGGGGTTAGCAGGCGTATAGCCATGCTGGATCTCAGTCTATCACTACCTGCTTAATATTCCACCTTTAGATCCGGCAGCAGTTCGACCAGGTGGCCAACTTACCAGGCACCGGCAGCAGCTCGACCGGGTGGCCAAGTTCAGATCTGGACGCCAGAAGGAAATCAACCAGGTGGCCAACTTACCAGGCACCGGCAGCAGCTCGACCAGGTGGCCAAGTTCAGATCTGGACGCCAGAAGGAAATCAACCAGGTGGCCAACTCACCAGGCATCGGCAGCAGCTCGACCAGGTGGCCCATTTCGTACGTACGAAATCAGGCGACGCTATGCGAAATCTTGGCGGCAATCCCCCGCGACTACGTGATTTTTTTAACGTAGAGCGCGCTTTTTCTTGCCATAGTAGGCCATTTTGGCCTATAATCTTAATTAAGAAGACCGGGCACCCGCCACGGTCAATACCGGAGAACTCCGATGATCCACACAGCTAACCGCACCTTTCACCAACTCTATCGAGAATGGATACGCGAACGCCGCGAGCATATGCACAACGTTTTGACCTGGGAGCGTGATCGTTACGGTGCTCGCCTCGTCGGTCTGTTTTATCGTTACTGCAAGGTGGCCAACCCCTTTCCCCGTTGCACTCTGAATACTCGGATCAACTACCGCGCCCATGCGGTGAATCTGCCAGATTGGCCAGCCCGCAGCCTGGAGCTGAATAAAATGTGGCTCAGTTGGAGAGAAAAAAAGTAGGCCGATTTGGCCTATTTTTTATTGTACCCGCTTGACACAATAGGCCAAAATGGCCTATTATATATCTCAGAAGGCCGGGCACCCGCCACGGTCAATACCGGAGAACTCCGATGATGCAAACAGAACTTAATCCCCTGATCTGCTCCCTGGTCGCCACCCCTCGCCGTATGGCTGCAATGCCCCGCTATGTAGGCCGTTTCTATGTGGTTTTCGAGTCGATGCTTTACCAGCAAATGAAAGGGCTCTGCCGCGAGTATCGCGGGGCTTATTGGCTTATGTGGGAGCTGTCGAACGGCGGCTTTTATATGGCTCCTGGGCGTCGTGATGAAATGCTGAACATCGAGGCCATGAACTACTTTAGTGGCCAAATGAGCGCCGATGCTGCCGGGATTACCGCTTGCCTCTACCTCTATAGCCATCTGTCATTTCACACAGAAGGCGCTGACCAGGAGCGGTTTTCAAGGCTGTATCACAGCTTGCGGGATTGGGCTTGTGAGCATGACGAAAAAGAGGCCATCTTGGCCGCAATAGACTAGCAACAGAAAGCCCCGGTGATGGCCGGGGCTCTTAAAGGAGGTGCATAGGTAGAAAAAGAAATGGTGCCCCTGGTATGGCTGCAACCAATCACAGGGGCTTTCACCGGTCAATTTGAGGATAAACGCGATGAATACGGATATTGTATCACTTGCAAAACACATTGGCGACGCTCTGACGGCCCGCCGCCCCGTTCATATGCCGCGCATGAAGATGCGGGAGCTTGGCTTGCTCTTGATTGAACTGAAGGCGTATCGGGAGGCCGCCGCGACCGTTACCCATTGATAAAAAAGCCCCGGCATTGACCGGGGCTATTTGAGGATTTATCGCATGATTAGACCTGAAACGCTTAGGCCGTTCGCTGAAGATTGGCAGGCTCCAACCGCCGATGAAATCAAAGAGGTGTTGGAGCTGATTAGGCAACGAAAAGGGCTTAGTAAGCCTCTCAGTGGCGTTGATGTCGCTGATCTCGTTGGTTTGCCTGGTGAGAGAGGCAGCGGAAAGGGAACCCGAACCTTCAGGCGTTGGGTGAGCAAAACCAACCCTAGCCCTATTGCTTATGGTGCCTGGTCTATCTTGGCCCACCTGGCAGGTTTCGGGGCTATATGGGACGCTGACCGGGATTGAAACCATGACCGAACATAAGGCCGAACGTGCTCCCTGGGGAGACTTCCCGGCAGTAGTGAGGAACGGCGATCTAAAGGATCTCTCTAAAGAACCTGAATACGAAGCCGCCAAACATGGCGACCACAAGGCGATGAGCTATAAGCGCATGAAGCCGGCCGAGGACGAATTGCATTGCGAGATCAAGGCGCTGCTTGATCGCGCCAAGGCTACCGACGACCAGGAGCGTAACGAGCCGGAGCTGGACATTCCTGCCGAGATTTCTCGCCGCGAGAAGCGCCTGGAGGCGATCCAGGCGGCAAAGGCGCGCCTGGAAGCGCGCCAGCGTGAAGCGGACCAGGCCCGGGGGCGCAGCGAAGACGATGGCCGCCGGCCTCGCCATCCGGATGGCTCGGACAAGGGCGGTGGCTCGTACAAACGCGAGTTTGGTGTGCCGGATGACCGTGATCAGGAAAGCTTCACCGATCCGGACAGCCGGATCATGAAACACGCCGGTGGTGGCTCCGAGCAGAGCTACAACGGGTACACAGCGGTCGATGCCGAGCACCAGATCATCGTGGCGGCGGAGTTGACCAACTGCGCCGCGGACAGTCAGGCGCTGCTGGGCATGCTGGCAGCAGTTCAGGCCAACACCGGAGAAATGCCGGCCCAGACGCTGGCGGATGCGGGATTCCGTAGTGAGGCTGTTCTGGCAAAGGTCGCCGATCACCACGGCGATGTCATCGTTGCCCTCGGCCGCGAGGGACGTGAAGATGCCAAGGTCAATGCCAAGACCCATCCGCATACGGCGGCGATTGCGGCGAAATTGAAAACGGAGCAAGGCGATGCAGCTTACCGCCGGCGCAAGTCGATCGTGGAGGCTCCGAATGGTTGGATCAAGGCGGTGATGGGATTGCGTCAGTTCAGCATGAGGGGCCTGGACAAGGTGCAAGCCGAGTGGAAGCTCGTCTGCATGGCGCTAAATCTGAGGCGAATGGCGTATCTGTGAGGGCGAAGGTTAAATGGGGCGGCTCAAATGCACCCCAGTCGTCATAACACGCCGCGCGCCGCAAGATTGGTATCCTTGGCGCCGACGCCTTGCCAATTGCAGAGAGCGCCGCCGCCATCGTCAGTGCTCTACAGAAAACCGGTCACACGGCTCTGCCGCGCAGACTCCTAGCCTAAATGTGACAGTGGTTGGTAATCCATGCCGCCCGCAAGGGCGGCGGTGGTGGGCCAATAGATGATTTTCAGAGCCTTACTGCCCGTTGACGCCCAATCCCTCGAGCGCGAGTCTAGCCGCAGCGGCGATGACGGCCTCGCTGTGCTTGTCATCCTTGTTAGGCGCCCGGGTGTAGACGGCCAACACAATAGGTGCGCGCCCAGTGGGCCAGACGACGGCATAGTCATTTGCCGTGCCATACACTCCGCAGGTTCCGGTTTTGTCTCCGACTGCCCAGTCTGCCGGCACCGCCGCGCGGATGCGGTGGTTGCCGGTCGTGTTTCCCTTTAGCCAATCAACAAACTGCTGCCGCTGCGGCGCAGCCAGTGCAGAGCCCAGTGTCAGTTTTTGTAAGCTTTCCGTCACGGCGCGCGGCGATGAGGTATCGCGCGCATCGCCTGGGATGGCGGAGTTCAGCTCCAGCTCCCAGCGGTCCAGACGGAACGTGGTATCGCCGATAGAGCGCATGAAGGCCGTCAGCCCGGCCGGGCCGCCCAACTCCTTCAGCAACAAATTGGCGGCGGCGTTATCACTGTATTGCACGGCGGCCGCGGACAGCTCCGCCACCGTCATGCCTGTTGTCAGATATTTTTCCGAGATGGGTGACCACGGAACCAGCGCATTTTTGCCGTAACGGATGGGTGTGTCCAGCAAGCCGGCCTGCTGCTGGCTGCGAGCCAGCACAGCGGCAGCAAGAAAGCCCTTGAATGAGCTGCACAGTGGGAAGCGCTCCTCAGCGCGGTAACTTACAGTTGCGCCTGAGCCGGTATCCATCGCGTACACACCGATGGAGCCGCCAAAGTCCTGTTCGAGTTTAGCGAATGGTTCCGCGACGAGGTTGGTCAGCGCGGTGGCAGAAAAGCCAGCCAGCGGCCATGAGAGACAAGACAGCAGAACTAGACGGCGATACAGTGACATCAACGATATTCCTTGTTTGAAGGTGGAGCTAGGTGTAGCGGCCGGATGTAATCAGGCCGCTACAGCTGGGATTAGGGGGTCTGACGCTCAGTGGAACGAAAACTCACGTTAAGGGATTTTGGTCATGAGATTATCAAAACTAGATCCTTTTAAATTAAAAATGAAGTTTTAAATCAATCTAAAGTATATATGAGTAAACTTGGTCTGACAGTTACCAATGCTTAATCAGTGAGGCACCTATCTCAGCGATCTGTCTATTTCGTTCATCCATAGTTGCCTGACTCCCCGTCGTGTAGATAACTACGATACGGGAGGGCTTACCATCTGGCCCCAGTGCTGCAATGATACCGCGAGACCCACGCTCACCGGCTCCAGATTTATCAGCAATAAACCAGCCAGCCGGAAGGGCCGAGCGCAGAAGTGGTCCTGTAACTTTATCCGCCTCCATCCAGTCTATTAATTGTTGCCGGGAAGCTAGAGTAAGTAGTTCGCCAGTTAATAGTTTGCGCAACGTTGTTGCCATTGCTGCAGGCATCGTGGTGTCACGCTCGTCGTTTGGTATGGCTTCATTCAGCTCCGGTTCCCAACGATCAAGGCGAGTTACATGATCCCCCATGTTGTGCAAAAAGCGGTTAGCTCCTTCGGTCCTCCGATCGTTGTCAGAAGTAAGTTGGCCGCAGTGTTATCACTCATGGTTATGGCAGCACTGCATAATTCTCTTACTGTCATGCCATCCGTAAGATGCTTTTCTGTGACTGGTGAGTACTCAACCAAGTCATTTTTCAATATTATTGAAGCATTTATCAGGGTTATTGTCTCATGAGCGGATACATATTTGAATGTATTTAGAAAAATAAACAAATAGGGGTTCCGCGCACATTTCCCCCGAAAAGTGCCACCTGACGTCTAAGAAACCATTATTATCATGACATTAACCTATATGTCAAGACCCGGCTGGTTATACACGCGTTTCCTGAACAATTCAGGGCGTTTTTCATGCCATTCCTTGAGCGCCTGAACGGGTGTTTTGTGTTGGAGCGCGCGTTGCGGAATGCTGTGGTTGTAGATCTTGACGTAATTGCGCAGCGTCGATTCCAGTTCGGCAGCTGAACCAAAACGGGTCTGGTTGACGATGTCGCTGATACGACCGTTGAAGCGCTCCACCATGCCGTTGGTCTGCGGATGACGAGGCGGGATGAGCCGGTGCTCGATGCCGAGCTGCTTGCACAGGCGGTCGAACACGTGTGTGCCGCTGGGTTCCTTCTTCTTGCCGCCAGCCGTGAAGCGGTCGGTGAACTGGCTGCCGTTGTCGGTCAGAAGCTTGACGATCTTGACGGGACAGGCTTGCTGGACTTTGTTGAGGAAGTCGCCACTGCTGCCATCGGTCTGGTCGGCATAGAGCTCGATGAAGACCCAGCGCGTAGCACGGTCGATGGCAACGAAGAGATAGCGCCTTGCCGTCTCGTCGGGCATCTGCGGCAGGTACTTGATGTCGATGTGCACAAAGCCCGGCTCGTAGTCCTTGAAGGTCTTTTTCGTGGCGGGCGCAGTGCCTTCCTGCTCGACCAGGTTACGTAGATCCGAGACACCGTGGCGGCGCAGGCAACGTCCCAGGCCGGCACGCGAGACGGCTGGATTGATGAACTCGCGCGTGACCGCCAGCAGGTCGTCCGTGGGCAGCAGCAACGTCTTGCGCAGCTCCACCACGATGAGCTCCTGCTCGGGCGTGAGCGTCGTGTACATCTTGTTCGGCGCATGCGACTTGTCTTCAGGAGACTCGCGGTTTTGCCACTTTCGGATGGTTTGGCGGGTGACGTTGTACATCCTGGCCAGTTCGGCCTGCGGGAGCGTCGAGTTCCTGATTTCCTCACGGATCAGGTGGGTAGTACGGGCTTGGCTGTGCAGTGCCTGGGTCATCGAGTTGCCAGTGAAGAGTCGGATTGGAACAGTGTACGCAAAACGTGTCTGGCCTTGAAGAGCGGCCAGCTACGCATGGGTACATGATCCCACGAGTCCAGACACCTATAAAAATAGGCGTATCACGAGGCCCTTTCGTCTTCAAGAATTTTATAAACCGTGGAGCGGGCAATACTGAGCTGATGAGCAATTTCCGTTGCACCAGTGCCCTTCTGATGAAGCGTCAGCACGACGTTCCTGTCCACGGTACGCCTGCGGCCAAATTTGATTCCTTTCAGCTTTGCTTCCTGTCGGCCCTCATTCGTGCGCTCTAGGATCCTCCGGCGTTCAGCTTGTGCCACAGCCGACAGGATGGTGACCACCATTTGCCCCCATATCACCGTCGGTACTGATCCCGTCGTCAATAAACCGAACCGCGACACCCTGAGCATCAAACTCTTTTATCAGTTGGATCATGTCGGCGGTGTCGCGGCCAAGACGGTCGAGCTTCTTCACCAGAATGACATCACCTTCCTCCACCTTCATCCTCAGCAAATCCAGCCCTTCCCGATCTGTTGAACTGCCGGATGCCTTGTCGGTAAAGATGCGGTTAGCTTTTACCCCTGCATCTTTGAGCGCTCTGATCTGAATATCGAGGGACTGCTGGCTGGTTGAGACCCGCGCATAACCAAAAATTCGCATAAAATGTACCTTAAATCGAATATCAGACACGATGTGTCTATTATGCCAAAATGACGATTTAATGGACACTCAAACGAAGCCGTTTTACTATGTCTGATAATTTATAACATTTCGTACGGTTGGAAAAATGTTACTAAATGCCCGTCAGGCAGGGAGGCCGATATGCCCGTTGACTTTCTGACCACTGAGCAGACTGAAAGCTATGGCAGATTCACCGGTGAACCGGATGAGCTTCAGCTGGCACGATATTTTCACCTTGATGAAGCAGACAAGGAATTTATCGGAAAAAGCAGAGGTGATCACAACCGTCTGGGCATTGCCCTGCAAATTGGATGTGTCCGTTTTCTGGGCACCTTCCTCACCGATATGAATCATATTCCTTCCGGCGTCCGGCATTTTACCGCCAGACAGCTCGGGATTCGTGATATCACCGTTCTTGCAGAATACGGTCAGAGGGAAAATACCCGCCGTGAGCATGCAGCGCTGATACGTCAGCACTATCAGTATCGTGAATTGGCTCTGTTGCAAAAATCGTGAAGCTTGAGCATGCTTGGCGGAGATTGGACGGACGGAACGATGACGGATTTCAAGTGGCGCCATTTCCAGGGTGATGTGATCCTGTGGGCGGTGCGCTGGTATTGTCGCTATCCGATCAGCTATCGCGACCTTGAGGAAATGCTGGCGGAACGCGGCATTTCGGTCGACCATACGACGATCTATCGCTGGGTCCAGTGCTACGCCCCGGAGATGGAGAAGCGGCTGCGCTGGTTCTGGCGGCGTGGCTTTGATCCGAGCTGGCGCCTGGATGAAACCTACGTCAAGGTGCGGGGCAAGTGGACCTACCTGTACCGGGCAGTCGACAAGCGGGGCGACACGATCGATTTCTACCTGTCGCCGACCCGCAGCGCCAAGGCAGCGAAGCGGTTCCTGGGCAAGGCCCTGCGAGGCCTGAAGCACTGGGAAAAGCCTGCCACGCTCAATACCGACAAAGCGCCGAGCTATGGTGCAGCGATCACCGAATTGAAGCGCGAAGGAAAGCTGGACCGGGAGACGGCCCACCGGCAGGTGAAGTATCTCAATAACGTGATCGAGGCCGATCACGGAAAGCTCAAGATACTGATCAAGCCGGTGCGCGGTTTCAAATCGATCCCCACGGCCTATGCCACGATCAAGGGATTCGAAGTCATGCGAGCCCTGCGCAAAGGACAGGCTCGCCCCTGGTGCCTGCAGCCCGGCATCAGGGGCGAGGTGCGCCTTGTGGAGAGAGCTTTTGGCATTGGGCCCTCGGCGCTGACGGAGGCCATGGGCATGCTCAACCACCATTTCGCAGCAGCCGCCTGATCGGCGCAGAGCGACAGCCTACCTCTGACTGCCGCCAATCTTTGCAACAGAGCCCGCCGTGCTAGTCTGCTCGGTGATGGTGGAGTGAAGCCAACCCGCAATCGGGTTATGAATCTGCATCGCGATTCGCAATCAGCTGTCTCTTGAGCATGTCGAACTCCTGCGATGTTATCTCGCCGTGCTCGTGCTGCTACACCAACTTGTCCAACTCATCCGCCACACCGCTCCCCACCACCTGCGATGGCCAGGTTGTTTGCTGGGCGCATTGGCGGAGTATCGTCTCGACCCGGGACACCCACACCGGCACAACCTTACGGGAGTGATTCACTGTCAAAGAATCGGCCCGGTGCTCTGACGCAAGTATCGGGATGGTCACCATTTGTAAGCCGTAGACCTGAGTGGTGATCAAGACTTCGATACCACCGACCGTACCGGTACTAATCGACGACGGTCGTGTTCGTCGCCTGCCGCAGGGACTCTGCACACCTCCGTTTACGCATGTGCCTGGAGGAGTTGGAAATCGTCGTGTTCGGGAAACATTAAACACAGGATGGCAGCGATCTGAGCCAGCACATGATCAGCTAGCTCACCATCCGGATCGACGGCCCACTGCATCGTCGCGCCAGCGATGACCGAGTGCAGGAGCAACTCAGCTGCCGCAGGAGCACCTGGGGGCAGTCGCTTGCGGATCCCCTCCACCACCGCGCGGTTCCGCTGGATCGCAAGCGTGCGTAGCTCCGGCACCTGGAGCTCGTACCAGGAGATGAGATAGTTCACCGAGAAGTCGTTGCGAGTGTTCATGCTCCGAACGAGCACCTGCAAAAATTCCCAGAGCCCTTGCGGCCCTGCGCCTATCGGTATCGCATTCAGGTAATGCCGCACCTGCTCGACGCCGCGCTCCATCATCCTCACCAGCAGCGTATCGCGGTTGGTGAAGCGCTGGATTAACGCTGCGCGGGAGAGCCCCACCTCCTTTGCTACTCCGCTGAGCGTGAACTCTATGGGACCGCAACGCTTCAGCACTACGGTGGCGGCCTCGAGTACCTCGTCATCGGACTTGAGCTTGGGGCGGGGCATCAGTGTTCACCTTCTGTATGGGTTGGGGCGGAGGCTGTGGCTGCCGCCGCCATTGTAGCAAATTGAAGACGGAGCGAGAGTAGAGCCACGAGCCCCGCAAACACGGCCGATACAACGAGGCCAGGGAGCGGACCAGCAAGGTCGACAAACGCGCCGGCCGCAAGCATAACCATGGGCGAGGCTGACAGCATCACCGCCGAGACCGTGCCGAGTACCCGGCCGAGAAGTTCTGGCGGCGTGCGGTTGTAGATGGCAGCGTTGAGAATGGGAGAGACTGAGCCGGTCAGCAGTCCCACGAGCGCGCCCAACAACATCAGCACCGGCACGCCTGGCAACTGTGAAAGCAGAAGCGAGCCCACCGCAGAGCCACAAAATGCCACCGCCAGCCAGTTCTGCGCTGATATCCGGGCGCCGACCGACGCATGAATGGCAATGCCAAGGAGACCACCAGCCCCCATCATTGAGGAGAACAGCCCGAGCTCTGCTACTTGGCGTCCTGCATCTACAAACAGCGCAGGCATGATGACGCTGCCGTTGGCGCCAACGATGCCCACGAAGATCATCACTATACCAAAGAGAGGGCGCAGCAGGGGTTCGCTCCAGAGAAAAGCGACGCCGGCGCGCATGGAGAGAGTCGCCGTCGTGGTCATCGTCCGAGCGGCACGCGCGGGAAGCACCCACGCGCCGAGCAGACCTGCAAGGACGGAGCAGAACGCCGTCAGCCCGAGCGTTGGCGCAGCGCCAAGCAGGCCGATTGCGGCCCCCCCAAGGGCCGGGCCACCTAGAATCGCGACGTTCCCGATCACCGCTTTCAGTGACGAGACGCGCTCAACGGAGAGCCCGGCGACGTGGCCGAGTTTGGGCAGCTCACTGTCCTGCGCGGCCATACCGGGTGCGTCGAACGCGGCACCGAGCACCACGCAAGCGATCAGCCCAGTGTTCGAGAGGGCGCCAACGGCATCGAGCAGTGGGATGCTCGCCATGGCCACGCCGCCCACCACACCCGAGATCAATGCGACGGGCGCGCGCCCGAACCGATCGACGAGGCCACCACCAACCCACGCGCCGATGATGGTCGCGATGACGCTGCTAGCGGCCGTGGCGCCCGCCCAGGCCGCGCTCTTTGTATGAGACAGGACGAACCATGGAAGCGCGAGGGCCGCCACCGCGTTGCCGATCCGGAAGAGAAAGGTCGCCGCGAACAGCGTCGCGAGCGGGCTATATCGACGTTCGCTCATTCCGCTGCGGCGAGCTGCGCCTTCGCCGCAGCGAGGTACTCTTCGTTACCCGAGTCGAGGGCGAAGAGTGCGTAGGTGACCGCCCCGAACGCAAGGCGCTCCGCGATGTGGTGGGCGAGCCGCGGCCACACCCGGCCACCGGCCGCTTCATACGTGAGGAGGAGCTTCGCGAGCCCCTCTTCACCAAAGACCATAAGGTGCGCGGCCATGTCGATGGCAGGGTCATCAACGCGGGCCTCGCTCCAGTCGATCATCCCGCTGACGCGCTCCGTGTTGTCGATGAGCACATGGCCCACGTAGAGATCGCCATGCACCACCACGGAGAAATCTGGCCACGACGAATCGTCGTCGAGCCAGCGCTGCCACCGGTGGAGGCGCTTGTCGTTCACCACGAACTCGCGTCGGACGCGGTCAACGTCGTCGGCCACCTTCTGACGGGCCTGCGTCGGTGTACGGATGAGCATCCCCGCATCCACGGCGGCGGAAATGGGGACGGCATGCAGGGCGGCGAGCGCGGTCGCGAAGCTCTCCGCGAAGACCTCCGAGTCCTGCGGCACGACCCAGTCGGGCGTGGACGAACCAGGCTGGATGACCATCGCAGTCGAGTCTTCGAGCATGGGATAGGCAACGAGCTCGGCGTTGGCCACGCGCCAGTCCGGCACCGCGAACGGCAGGCGATTCTTGAGCATTGCCAGCACCCGCGCCTCTGGTTCGACCTTCGCGCTTACCTCGGCTCGGCGCGGGATGCGCAGCACCCACCGACGTCCATCGTCGACGGTGGCGATCACGATCCTATAGTCGAGCCCAAGCTCATTGACAGTCAGCGGGCCATGGAGCTTGAGCCCATGTCGGGCTGCAAGTGCGTACAGTTGGGAGGTATCGGCGGTCGTGACTACGGTCATGATTCACTCCTGAGGGCTTGACGGGTTTAGCCACCTAAATGTAACAGTCACGTCGGTTATATTCAATCCGGCACTGTTGCAAAGTTAGCGATGAGGCAGCCTTTTGTCTTATTCAAAGGCCTTACATTTCAAAAACTCTGCTTACCAGGCGCATTTCGCCCAGGGGATCACCATAATAAAATGCTGAGGCCTGGCCTTTGCGTAGTGCACGCATCACCTCAATACCTTTGATGGTGGCGTAAGCCGTCTTCATGGATTTAAATCCCAGCGTGGCGCCGATTATCCGTTTCAGTTTGCCATGATCGCATTCAATCACGTTGTTCCGGTACTTAATCTGTCGGTGTTCAACGTCAGACGGGCACCGGCCTTCGCGTTTGAGCAGAGCAAGCGCGCGACCATAGGCGGGCGCTTTATCCGTGTTGATGAATCGCGGGATCTGCCACTTCTTCACGTTGTTGAGGATTTTACCCAGAAACCGGTATGCAGCTTTGCTGTTACGACGGGAGGAGAGATAAAAATCGACAGTGCGGCCCCGGCTGTCGACGGCCCGGTACAGATACGCCCAGCGGCCATTGACCTTCACGTAGGTTTCATCCATGTGCCACGGGCAAAGATCGGAAGGGTTACGCCAGTACCAGCGCAGCCGTTTTTCCATTTCAGGCGCATAACGCTGAACCCAGCGGTAAATCGTGGAGTGATCGACATTCACTCCGCGTTCAGCCAGCATCTCCTGCAGCTCACGGTAACTGATGCCGTATTTGCAGTACCAGCGTACGGCCCACAGAATGATGTCACGCTGAAAATGCCGGCCTTTGAATGGGTTCATGTGCAGCTCCATCAGCAAAAGGGATGATAAGTTTATCACCACCGACTATTTGCAACAGTGCCGAAAACCTGAGTACACTCCCGGCTGTGCGCCTGAAAAATCTCGCACGTTATGCTGGTATGACTTCGGTGTTCAATATTGCCAGGATGTCACCGCAGAAAAGGATGGCGGTTCTGGTTGCCTTTGTCCTTGCATGGAAACGCTGGCGCTGGATGATGCATTGGACGTTCTGGACGCCATGCTGGCCGTTATCATCCGTGACGCCAGAAAGATTGGGCAGAAAAAACGGCTCCGCTCGCTGAAGGATCTGGATAAATCTGCATTGGCGCTCGCCAGCGCATGTTCGTACCTGCTGAAAGAAGAAACACCGGACGAATCGATTCGTGCTGAGGTGTTCAGCTACATCCCAAGGCAAAAGCTGGCTGAAATCATCACGCTTGTCCGTGAAATTGCCCGGCCCTCAGACGATAATTTTCATGAAGAAATGGTGGAGCAGTACGGGCGCGTTCGTCGTTTCCTGCCCCATCTGCTGAATACCGTTAAATTTTCATCCGCACCTGCCGGGGTTACCACTCTGAATGCCTGTGACTACCTCAGCCGGGAGTTCAGCTCACGGCGGCAGTTTTTTGACGACGCACCAACGGAAATTATCAGTCGGTCATGGAAACGGCTGGTGATTAACAAGGAAAAACATATCACCCGCAGGGGATACACGCTCTGCTTTCTCAGTAAACTGCAGGATAGTCTGAGGCGGAGGGATGTCTACGTTACCGGCAGTAACCGGTGGGGAGATCCTCGTGCAAGATTACTACAGGGTGCTGACTGGCAGGCAAACCGGATTAAGGTTTATCGTTCTTTGGGGCACCCGACAGACCCGCAGGAAGCAATAAAATCTCTGGGTCATCAGCTTGATAGTCGTTACAGACAGGTTGCTGCACGTCTTTGCGAAAATGAGGCTGTCGAACTCGATGTTTCTGGCCCGAAGCCCCGGTTGACAATTTCTCCCCTCGCCAGTCTTGATGAGCCGGACAGTCTGAAACGACTGAGCAAAATGATCAGTGATCTACTCCCTCCGGTGGATTTAACGGAGTTGCTGCTCGAAATTAACGCCCATACCGGATTTGCTGATGAGTTTTTCCATGCTAGTGAAGCCAGTGCCAGAGTTGATGATCTGCCCGTCAGCATCAGCGCCGTGCTGATGGCTGAAGCCTGCAATATCGGTCTGGAACCACTGATCAGATCAAATGTTCCTGCACTGACCCGACACCGGCTGAACTGGACAAAAGCGAACTATCTGCGGGCTGAAACTATCACCAGCGCTAATGCCAGACTGGTTGATTTTCAGGCAACGCTGCCACTGGCACAGATATGGGGTGGAGGAGAAGTGGCATCTGCAGATGGAATGCGCTTTGTTACGCCAGTCAGAACAATCAATGCCGGACCGAACCGCAAATACTTTGGTAATAACAGAGGGATCACCTGGTACAACTTTGTGTCCGATCAGTATTCCGGCTTTCATGGCATCGTTATACCGGGGACGCTGAGGGACTCTATCTTTGTGCTGGAAGGTCTTCTGGAACAGGAGACCGGGCTGAATCCAACCGAAATTATGACCGATACAGCAGGTGCCAGCGAACTTGTCTTTGGCCTTTTCTGGCTGCTGGGATACCAGTTTTCTCCACGCCTGGCTGATGCCGGTGCTTCGGTTTTCTGGCGAATGGACCATGATGCCGACTATGGCGTGCTGAATGATATTGCCAGAGGGCAATCAGATCCCCGAAAAATAGTCCTTCAGTGGGACGAAATGATCCGGACCGCTGGCTCCCTGAAGCTGGGCAAAGTACAGGCTTCAGTGCTGGTCCGTTCATTGCTGAAAAGTGAACGTCCTTCCGGACTGACTCAGGCAATCATTGAAGTGGGGCGCATCAACAAAACGCTGTATCTGCTTAATTATATTGATGATGAAGATTACCGCCGGCGCATTCTGACCCAGCTTAATCGGGGAGAAAGTCGCCATGCCGTTGCCAGAGCCATCTGTCACGGTCAAAAAGGTGAGATAAGAAAACGATATACCGACGGTCAGGAAGATCAACTGGGCGCACTGGGGCTGGTCACTAACGCCGTCGTGTTATGGAACACTATTTATATGCAGGCAGCCCTGGATCATCTCCGGGCGCAGGGTGAAACACTGAATGATGAAGATATCGCACGCCTCTCCCCGCTTTGCCACGGACATATCAATATGCTCGGCCATTATTCCTTCACGCTGGCAGAACTGGTGACCAAAGGACATCTGAGACCATTAAAAGAGGCGTCAGAGGCAGAAAACGTTGCTTAACGTGAGTTTTCGTTCCACTGAGCGTCAGACCCCATCCACTGACTGGCGCAGTATTCTCATTGATTGGATGTGTCATGTTGTATGGCGCTGTAGGAGCTGCAGGTTATCTCCAGGGAAAATGGCATAACGATGAAGTTGATATGTCAGATCTTCATAAAATTCGTGCTTTTTCCCCATTTGTGAAACAGCTGATCACTAACGGCATGGCAAAGAATAACGGTCTGCTGACTTATACCCTGCTTGAAAGCCTGCTCTGTGAAATCGAGTTCGCGCTGAAAGAAGATGACCTGCGTTTCAATATAAATAAGCAACTTAATGTGTAGCTGCGATTTTAGCGGCTAAAAAGATTGTACAAATCATTTTGTTTAGCTAAACTAAATCAAAATGTAAGACAGAGGCTATTATGACAGGTGCAGGAAATATCGAGGTTCCAACCAAGGAACGGCTGAAAGAGGTCATTTTACCGACCTTATTCAGCGATGCAAATGCGATAAGCAGATATGGCGAATCGGAAATTTCTTCTAATGCTATGGACCGCTACTCGTCGCTTATGGAAAAGTCAGCTGTCTCCGCATTGTCCGGCTCAATAAGCCAAATAGTTAATGCGCTGGCTGAGGCCGATCCCCGGAGCATTGCAAGGAAACCATCATGGTTTTCCCGTTTCTCAGGTACGCATCTTGAAAAAAAGGTTCGTTATCAAAAAGCTCGCATGAATGTTGAGGCTTTAATTGGTGAAGGGAAAAGTTTCATGGAGCACGTATACGAAATGCTTCATGCGCTGGAAGATCTCATGGTGATTCATCATCAGGAAATTGAAAGGCTCAAAGTGTTCATTGACGCCGGAAGGGAATATTTACGCGAAATACCAGAAGAACCGAAAGCCGACGACCTGAATATTGTCTTCGATAAGCCGCGTGAACGATTTGCCAGGAAAATCGCAAACCTTGCTACGTTGCTTGCTTCGCATGAAATGAGCGTCATGCAAATGAAAATTACCCGCGCTCAGTGCATTGATATTCTGGATCGTTTCAACGAAACCGTGAATGTTTTGGTTCCTGTCTGGCGACAACATACCCTGTCGCTAATCACGACAACAAACATGGACCCGGATATGGTCAGCAAAGCGACTCAGGCACACCAGGCGCTTATGAAAAGTCTGCATAAGAGTTTAGAGGGGATCGATAAATGAATACTCAAACTGCCACCAATACTGCAATTACGCCGTATGTCATTAATGCAACCGAACTGGAAAAGTTTGGTTTACGCCAGGAAGATGAATCTGAGATTCAGGCCGTTGCAGAGCGTATTGATGCCAGCAACCCGGACACGGTGTATCAGTTTGGCCGTGATGTTGCCGAAAATACTGCAGCTTATGCAGATAGCCTGTTGGAACAGATCAGAAATAAAGATCTGGATGACGCTGGCTCTAAGCTGACGGAAGTCGTCAACCTGGCCCGCAGCGTGAATGTTTCAAACCTGACGGAAAGCCGTTCTAACCTGCCGGTCATCGGTCCGATTATCAATAAAATCCGCACACGGGGTAAGAATTTCGCTGCACAGTTTGATTCTACCCGCGAGCAGATAGATGCGCTGGTATCTGAGGTGTCTATTACGCAGCGTAGCCTGGCTGCTAATAACGGTGCATTGCAGCAGATGTTTGAAGAGGTGGTAAAAGAACATCACCTTCTTGGCGTCCACATTGCCGCAGGCAAGGTCCGTCTTTCGCAGCTGCAGCTGCAGGCTGAGAAGCTAAGAGCGAGTGTCGGAAATAACCCTGCCTCTTTCCAGGAAGTAGCCGATCTCGATACGCTGATTTCTAATCTGGATAAGCGAATCGGAGATTTGATCGTGTCTCAGCAGTCGGCCATGCAGGTTCTGCCGATGATTCGTATCATCCAGGCGAATAATCAGAACCTTGTTGATAAATTTCATAGCGTTAAAGAAACAACGGTCCCGAACTTTAAGAGACAATTCCTGTTGGCTATTTCCCTGAATGGTCAGCGTAATGCTGTTAACCTGGCGAATGATATTGATAACGCCAATAACGAACTCCTTCGCAGTAACGCAAAACTGCTGCACCGGAATGCGGTTGAAACGATGCGCGCTAATCAGCGGCTTGTAATCGACGTCAGTACGCTTAAAGAGGTACAGGATACGCTGATCCAGACTGTCGGTGACGTTATTAAGATTCAACGTGAGGGGGCGACAAAACTCCGTGAGACTGAAAAGCAGGTGTTAACCATGCGTGAAAATCTCAGGGCCAGACTGACTCAGAAAGGGATCACTCAGGAGGTTTAAGATGGTTAAGACTGACAGTATCGGGCAGGAGGTATCTGCCCTTGATAAACGTACTCGCACTATCAGCAGAAGCGGTATTGTTTTACTTATCTCAGGGCTGGCAACACTGGTCGTTGCGGGAGTAGGCTATGCCATTTCGCGTTTGTTAAGTCCGGGTATTAATGATTTTATGATAGATGTACCGGGGCTATTGTTACCTTCTGCCGGTCATGGAGAAGCAAGTGATGTGTTCTCATCTGCAATGCCATTCACATCAGCGTTCTCAGGCTACCTTTCATCGCCACTGTTCACCGCTATCCCGGTGGTGATTGTTCTTGTGTACGTTGCTTTTAAGGTGTTTGACGGGGAAGGTGTAACGTCCGTTCTTCCTCTATTGGGAATCCTTCCCGTCATCTTCGGAGCCAAGATGATGTTGAGTACGTTAACTGAAACGCCAGAAGATGATTCCTCTTCGCCGACAGAAGTAGTCAGGCAGCTTATCAAGGATGATAAGCCAGCAGAGCTTGTTACCTATCTTGAAAAAATCAGCGGCCAGACTCCAGAAACTGCCAAGTTACTTGATTACGTCAAAGCGCAGGCCAGTATCCGGGAGAACAAACCCGATATCGATCTGGTCAGGAAGGTTGTAGCCGACTATCAACGTAATCCAGCTGAGCCTGTCCCTGCTGATGTCAGATACGGGCTTGAAATGACTGCTTTTAAGGAAACAATCACGCCACCGGCTACCCGTTATGCGCAGGGAAAACTGAAAAAGGCACGTTTCTTTACCTCTGTTTCATCTGCAGGATTTTCGATTAGTGGGATTCTTGTTCTCCTCGGAGGCATGTTATTCCTGTGGGGGGCGCAGATGAAAAAACGAGTAGCTTTCATCAAAGATGTTGCACTGAAATAACCCGGCTTTCCGGGTTTTTTCGTTATATCCATTAAAAAATGGATTTTAGCGGCTAAAATGATTGACCTGCAAACGCAGTTTAGCTAAACTGTGTTTGCGGTGTCATTGAGGCGTCCAGTCAAAGACGTTGAATTTGGAAGTAAATTTTATGACGACTGTTAATAGTAATGACCCGCACGTTGCCAAAACTGGCGATGAAAAAAGTGAAAAAAAACGCCTGACTAATGAGGTATTTGCAAGAGTTACCCGAAGCCTGAATGTTGGTAAGCAAACGCTTGATATCGCTTACGGCGTACTGGTTGAAGGGAGACCGCAGAAATATTTTGTTGAAACGCTGGATATTTCTCGCGGGGCTGTTTCTCAGGCAGTTAACAGAGTGTGGGATGCCTATAAACAAGAAGTACCTGACGGCTTTGTGCGTATTGAAGTAGTGTTACCGGAGCGGCAGGCTTTCATTGTTAAAAAGTGGGCTGACGAGGCAAAACGTAAACAGGAAGAATAGCGATGGCTATGAAAGTATTGGTTACAGCAAATCAAAAAGGTGGTGTTGGCAAGACTTCCACCCTGGTTCATCTGGCATTTGATTTTTCAGAACGAGGCAAGCGGGTTGCTGTAATCGATATGGATACCCAGGGCAACGCCTCTTTTACCCTGAAACAGTTCTCGTCCGGCATTAAAGCGAATGAAATGTGGGGCGAGATCGAGCCAACTCGCTTTACCCAAATGCCTGAGAGCGGAATTTCTCTCATTGAGTCAGATATTCAACTGGCAAACGTAGAAAAATTAAATCTGCCGGAAATGGTGAAGCAGTTCCGCCATAACCTGCAGCAGCTGGCCGACAGTGGCTTTGACGTCTGCCTGATTGATACTGCGCCTACGGTTAACAATGCGCTTATCGTTGCGCTGGCGAGCGCTGATTTTGTGGTATGCCCTATTGAGCTTGAGGTGTACTCAATTCAGGGTATTAAAAAAATGCTGACCACCTTCACCCAGGTGAAACGCAAAATGAACAGCAAGCTGGAATTTATTGGTATGGTTCCAAGTAAGGTAGATGGCCGCAATCCTCGCCATGTAAACCACCTGCAGGAGCTGCAGACGGCCTACCCTACGTTAATGGTTCCTGTGTCTGTCGGGTTGCGAAGCAGCATTGCTGATGCACTGGCTTCACATGTCCCTGTCTGGAAAATCAAGAAGACAGCAGCACGTAAAGCCAGCCAGGAAATGAGAGCACTGGCCGATCATGTTTTTACTAAGATGGAGATTGCATAATGACTAAAAAAAATTCTTCCGGCCTTGGCCTTGATACCGTTGGTGATCTCTCCGACTTTCTTGATGCGTCTGCAGGTGCTGAGGGTAAACCACTGATGCTGGACGTTGATGCGATTGATCCCGATCCTGAACAACCGCGTAAGCAGGACAACCCAGGGTTCTCAGAGGAATCCATTAAGGAGCTGGCTGATACCATTAAAGCGCGTGGTGTGAAAATGCCTGTCTCCGTTCGCGAGAACCCGGAGCAAGCGGGGCGCTATATCATTAACCATGGAGAACGTCGCTGGCGAGCCAGTAAAGTGGCCGGGAAGAAACAAATTCCCGCTTTTATCGATAATGACTATAGCGACGATGATCAGGTCATTGAGAACATCCAGCGTAATGACCTGACGGCGCGTGAAATTGCCGTACACATTGGCCGCAAACTGGCTGAGGGGGTATCAAAATCTCAGATTGCTAAAAGGCTTGGCAAGTCGCCAGCGTTCGTAACCCAACACGCCGCGTTGCTGGATCTGCCGGATTGTATAGCAGATGCTTTTAATAAAGGCTCAATCCGTGATGTTACCGTAGTTAATGAGCTGGTAACGGCTTACAAGCAAGACCCGGAAGAAGTTCAAAAACTTCTTGAAGAGAACGAGGGTGAAGACATTACCCGTAGTGCGGTGAAAGTTTTCCGTGAGTTCCTGGACGAAAAAGAATCCAGCAAGCGTGATCCAGACACCATTGACGCCTTCAATGGCCGTACCGATTCGGAAGCTGCCGAAGATGATACGGACGGCCACGATGATAACGATGTGACCGATAAGGTCCGTAAGACGCCAGAAAAGGAAACCGATCCTGATAAATTCAAAAAGGCTATTGTTATCGTTGAGTACCTGGGGGAGCAGGGCCGCCTTATCCTGACCAAGCGCCCAAGTGAAGAAGGGCTTGCCTGGATTAAGTTTGATTCAACTGGTGTAGAAGAAGAGCTAAATCTCGAAAACGTGAAAATAATTTGCCTTATTGAAGGATAAAAGGTATCAATTTCCGCTCAGAATCCCGCAGTCGCGGGATTTTTTTTTAAGTAATTTGCAGTATTGCATGATTTTAGCGGCTAAAATATTATAATATAGCTAAACAAAATTTAACCGGAGGGGCCATGTCAAACAGTTCAGTCAGGGCAAGAGGATTTGAAAAAGCTGAGGCCAGTCTGAGGCTGGAAGGTATGGACCCTAGCGGAACCCCCCTTTATGAAGGTATCAAACAACGCATCATTGCCGGTGAAATTACTTACGAGCAGGGTAGAGCGGAGATATTCGAATATCATGCTCAACGTGCAAAACAACACCAGGCATGAGCGACAAAAAAGACCCGTATCTGTATCCGGGTACTGATACCCTTATCAACAACGCTGGGATCAGGGATAAAAAACAGCTTGAAGAGTTTGAGCGCGACACAGTAGCGCTTAACTTATCGCAGCTGGAAGAAAGCCCTATCATTGGTCCTTTCGACAAGCAGCGCCTAAAAGAAACTCACAAACGCATTTTTAACGGCATTTATCCGTGGGCCGGTGAATTCCGGGAAAATACCGGGATGATGGTCAAAGAGCGTTTGGGTAATCAGGTGATGTACGCTGATTCAGCCTACATTGAACCTGAGCTGAGTAAACTTTTTCTCTCCATGGAGAAAGAGCAATTCTTTCATGGAATGGACCCCGAAAAATTTTCAGAGCGTCTAGGGCATTATTACGGCGAGTTGGATGCTTTGCATCCATTCAGGGAAGGAAACAGCCGGACGCTGAGACAGTTCACGTCAGACCTGGCATTAAATGCCGGTATGAACCTGGACTGGTCTATGGTGGCAGCAGATGATGATGCAAGGAGAAAACTGTATCTTGCGCGTGACGTGGCCGTTATCAACGCAGATTCATCCATGCTTGCTGACATTATAAAAATAGCAGTCAGCCCTATCCCGACACAGACGGTTGACGATAACACCAGGAGTAACACCGACATGAGCAAACAGCGTGTTCTTGTCATGAACGGCCAGCGCGTGCTGCAAAGCGAAGAAGCAGGCAAATGGAAAAATGACAACGTTGATAAAGCGGGCAGCATAAAGCCAGGCATTTACCCGCTTTATCTGTCCAAGGGGCCGGATAAAGCCAGCTCTTATAATGGGCCGATTTTACACGCAGATAAACAATCAGTATATCAGCAGGTAGGTAAGCAGATTTTCAAGCATGATCGCCAAAATTTCGATAAACTGCCAGAAGTAGGTACGGAAAAGAGTATTTCGTATGACCAGACTTCCGGTAAAGCTCAGGTAGCAGCAGCCACAGAGAAGCAGGGCCGGAAGTTCTCCAGATAGCGAATAGCGTAGGAGTCCCGGATGAAGCCAACTACCCCATTTAAAAATCCCGGCGCGGTCCGGGATACCTCCCCCCCTCGTCAGCAGCCTGATATTAAACCTGATCTTATCGCAGAGTCGGAAGCTGTAAATATCCAGGAACAGGTACAGCAGCTGCATGACGAGCAGCAGCAGTTGATCAATGACCCATCCCATTTACAGGATTCGCAAACTGACGCCGGTAACATCGAGCAGGAATATAAGGATGCGGTAGAGGCGGCAGTAGCGGATAAAGAAACGCAGGCAGAAAACCTTGAAAACCGGCTGGAATCGCTGATAGACAAGCAGGAGGCGGTTCTGCAGCAGATGATGAGTCGTCAGCCTGGGTTTTTGGCTCTGCCCGGCCAGAAGGCAAAATGGCAGTCGCAGGTACAACAACAACAGTCATTGCTGAGTCGCCTGCAGAACCGGCTGGAAACTGTCAAAGAGATTCATGACGGGATGGGGTTACATGGCCCGCGTATACACGAACTGGCGACGGCCAAAGTGCGGCATGATAAACCAGAGCTTGCCGAAGGATGGGATGAAATGCGGGCCGCACAGCGAGCGCATGAGAATCTCATGCGGAAGCAGGCGAAAGAACAGAAAGAAAAGCTACAAAGAGAGCAGGCTCCATCACTAAGTAAAGGGAATGGTCTGAGCCTTACAAGAACAATAACTTGATCAGCTACAGAATCCCCGTCATGCGGGGATTTTTTTTCCGCAACAATTCCTACCCCCCAAAAACAGCGAAACCCCGATAAACGGGGTTCAGGCCGGTTGGCGATAAGGCACGCTACAACAAACTTCGCGATCTGACTACATAGGCTGCATTCCGCTTTCCCGCCTTACAGGGAGGTTGCCTAAACCTCGCCAGACCATGAAGTAAACATATAACATCAAGTGCGATAATGCAATATCTTTTAGCTAAACAAAACCCGCCAATTTTAGCCGCTAAAATTAATTTTCGTTACGTTGTCACTACACCGAACCTACAGGGTGACAAAAATAGCTCACTAACGGTAAAGAACCTCGTCGATGATTTGAAATGGGCGACCTGGTTTTTTGCCTACAAAGTAACGGCCCCGTGGTAAGCGTTCGCCTTTCTTCAAACGGTAGATCCAGTCCTGGAAAGCAGGGCGGGGTTTATAGCGGCCAAAGGCTTCCAGAGACTGTGTTACTTCGATAGTCTGGCTACCATGTTTTCTCATTTTACGCAGTGTTTCTTCCATCATTGACACGTTTTGCATTTAACTATTCTCCCAGGATTTTTTAGCCGCTAAAAGTTAGCGGCTAATAGTCACTTGTAAAATGTTGCAATGAATGCGACGGCTGCAGCCATTAAGGTGATCACCGCCGCCGCCATATTCATCATGGCAAGTTTTCTTGCCCCTTCTATGTGCGACCGCGATTTTCTGATCTCGTCCTGAACTTCTTTTCTGATTATGGCAGCGGTTTCTGTAGCTGCAGATGTCAAAACACGCTCCATTACTTCCGTATTGGCCTTTAGCGCGGCGTTAAGGATACGGTCAGCCTTATCCTTCGCGCTGTAATCCCATTGCATCAGGGCGCTTTGTAGCTCGGATTTAAACTCATCCAGAATTTCTCCCTGTTTCTCCTGGCTTTCATCCAGCAAATACCGAAGCAGGGTAGGAACGACCATAATCGGATCGGTTTCATCCAGTGCTATACCATGCTTTTTAGCAATGAGCGCAATGAGTTCTTCCGTCTTATCATCCATCAGATCACCGTTGCTAAATCAAGCTGTTCGAAAACAAGGGCGCGAACCTGTTTCAGACGCTGGCGAACCATAATAGATAATGATTTATCTTCAATGGCCTCATCGAAGGTCTTGTAATTTTCCAGCATGTCGGCAAAGTCCTGGCCGTGTAACTCTTTTTTGAGCGTAGGCAACCGGATAAGCGCATCCACCTTGTCTTTATTCATCAGGTACGCTTCTGATTCTTCGAATGGCACTCCCTGATCGGATTCCACCGCGCCCCAATACGGGTTAAGCCAGACAACAAAACGGGTTTCTGACGGATACTGCTCCACCATGGCCTTGAACCCCTCGACGGTGTAATCATGTGCCTGCCCCCCCACAATCGAGATATGAATGACAAGCTGTTTACCCATTTCATAAAGCAGGGCGGGGATTTGCTGGCTAATCATATAACTTGATAACGGAATAAATGACGGAGCGCCGTTATCGATAATAACGTCCCTGTCACCGGCTTCATCAATCCACTGGATGAGGGTATCCAGTTTGCGCTGATTAATTTCATCACCTTCCATGATGTTCAGCTGTCGGACGTTCAGTTTTTCATAATTAGAGAATGTCGGATTGAGCGGATCGGTATCGATGCACAGCGGTAGTTCACCTTTGCTAATCTTGTACATTCCCAGCAAAGCGGTACTAACGGATTTACCACAACCACCTTTTCCTTGCTGGGCGCTGTGAACAGCATGGCGTACCGGCACTGATTCAGCTTCACTTTGTTTTTTATTTTTGTCTGCAGTAGGCATTAGTTAGTCCCCTTCTTTTTTCCAGGATTAAAATTAAAAGTTGGCAGCTGACTGCCGGTATTCGTAGGCGGCTCTCTTTTGACCGGCGTTCTCTCCGGGATCACGTTTTCTTTCTTTGGTGACAGTCCGGCTTGTTGGCTTTCTTTCTTTACCACCGCTCCAGCAGGTGTACTTTCGCTAACAGCAGCTGCACGTTTTCGCTCATCTATGTATCGCCGGACATGCCGACGAAAAGTTTCGTATGTGGTATTAACACGACCAGTTTCGTGCATGTGTTCCCATATCGTTGTAAGAGAGTAACCGGCTTCAATCGCGTTTTTGACGTCTTCCCGGATTGCCAGGAAGACTACCCTCGCGCTGTTTGCACTCTTGCCGTTCAGCCCCTTTTTCTGCTTAACCCACTCCTGTAGGTCAGTTAAATAGTCTTTTCCCATCCGATAACCTGCGTGTGTATTTATGAGGTATTTCTGTGTATTTCCGTGTGTATTTGAGCAGGATAACAGTTGTAAACCGCCCGGAAAACGTTGGTTTTCCGGTGTATGCGGCATAGTAACGCCGTTTTTTCGTTATATCCACAGTTTTGCACCAAAAAACACGACATTCCACTTTTCTTTGTGTAGACTTTCCTTGGCGTAAACACCGGCGAAAGCCGGGCAGGACATGTAAAGTTAGCTAACCTGTAAACAGGTTATCAAACTTTACTCTCCCCTTATTCGCATCTTCGATTCTCAAGGGGAGTCCTGCTCTGCGAGGCTACGCGGCTACCGCCGCGAGTGAGGTCAAATGACGGAACAAGTGAAAACTACACGTAAACATGGCAAGCACATTCGTGTGCCAGTTCTGCCAGAAGAAGAAGCAATCATTAAGCGCAACGCAGATGCCGCTGGTCTGAGTACAGCGGCATTTCTGCGTAAGGTTGGAATGGGTTATGAAGTGGAATCCATGGTTGATATTGAACAGGTTCAGGAGCTGAGTCGGGTAAATGGTGACTTAGGCCGACTTGGGGGATTGCTTAAGTTGTGGCTTTCCAATGACGAGAGAACCCGTAATTTTTCCGCATCGCTGATCAAAACTCTTTTGGGAAAAATCGAGTCAACCCAAAACGAGCTACGCACAGTAATGGACAGGATACTGAGCAAATGATTTTAGCGGCTAAAATCCAGGGGGCATCGTGATTTCGCGTCACATCCCAATGCGTAATGTTAAGAAAAGTAGTTTTGTTGAGCTTGCAAAGTATCTGCAAGACCCGCAAAGCAAACAGGAGCGCGTGGGCGTTATTAAGGTTACGAACTGTCATCAGGAAAACATTCTTGATGCAGCCCGCTATGATATAGAGCCAACACAGCGGCGTAACACGCGCTCTGAGGGCGACAAGACTTATCACCTTGTCATTTCCTTCCGTCCTGGAGAAAAACCGTCACAGGAGGTTCTGGACGCTGCAGAAGAACGTATCTGCGAGGCTATGGGATATGCCGATCATCAGCGTGTCAGTGCTGTTCATTACGACACTGATAATGTGCATATCCATATCGCTATAAATAAAATCCATCCACAAACTCACAACATTCATACCCCCTACAACGATTACAAAACCCGTTCAGCGGTATGCCTGGCACTCGAAAAGGAATTTGGCCTTGAAAGCGACAATCATCGGGCAAGTAAAACGCGATCTGAAAATAATGCGGCAGATATGGAAAGGCATTCCGGCAGAGAAAGTTTGCTTGGCTGGATAAAGAGGGAGTGCGCAGATCAATTAAAGAGTGCGGCTAACTGGCAAGAGTTACATCAGGCAATGCGCCAGAATGGGCTTGAGTTACGCCAGAAAGGAAATGGATTCGTTATTACTGGTCCCGATGGCCTTGCTGTAAAAGCCAGCTCTGTAGATCGCTCACTATCCCGCGCAGCGCTTGAAAAGAAATTAGGCTCGTTTGAGTCTTCCGTACCCGACACGAAACCTTCCAGACCTTCCCCGGAAGCGATTAAACAGCGATTCGGTTCAGCTGCACACGTTAAGCGGCCCGGAGATCGCCCGCCTCCAATGCGTGAAAACCGACAGGTTAACCTTGGCGATGTTCCCGTTATGCAGATTAACAGTGGTAAACGCTACGAGGGCAAACCGCTGGGTTCTCAGGGGGCAAGTACCTCAGCTCTTTACGGGCGCTACCAGAGTGAACAGCAACGGCTTACAGCTGCCCGTAACGAAGCACTACGCCTGGCAAAGGTTAAACGTGATCGCCTCATTGAAAACGCCAAAAGGTCAGGCCGGTTAAAGCGAGCAGCTATCAAGTTACTGAAAGGGCCGGGCGTGAATAAACGCTATTTATATGGTCTGGCAAGTAAGGCACTTGGGGAAGAACTTGAACGGGCAAATGCCATTTATAAAAAAGACCGACAGGCAGCTTATGACATTCATAAACGCCGTACATGGGCTGACTGGCTGCAGTTCAAAGCCGCAGGTGGTGATGATGAAGCGCTGAAAACTTTACGCCAGCGGAATGCACAGCAGGCCCGAAAAGAGGCCAACATTCTGCATGGCGATAAAGTCAAAAAAGATGGCCGTATCCCTGGACTGAAACCGGACAGCGTAACGAAGGAAGGGACGATTATTTACCGCGTGGGAGAGAGTGCTATCCGTGACGGTGGTAAACGTCTGGATGTATCCCGCGATGCCGGAGATGACGGTCTTCATGCCGCACTGCTTATGGCTAAACACCGTTACGGAGACAAACTCACCGTTAACGGCAGTTTTGAGTTTAAAAAACGCATCGTAGCGGTAGCCGCTGCGCGTGAGCTGAACGTGTCATTTGCCGATCCTGAACTGGAAAAGCTGAGACAAATTCTGACTAAAAAAGCGGCCCGCGAACGTGAATACATCCACATTCCCTTTGAGCAACGAGGCAAAGCCCGACAAGCCGGGGCTATGTGGGACACCGAAAAGAAATCCTGGTTTGTCGGTCCTTACGCAACCAGAGATCGGATTGAAAAATTTATCCGAATGAATGAGGAAAAAGACAATGAGCAAAGACGACAAAGATATGCCGGAACAGAACGAACCGATGCAGGACGAGAACGAAGCGGCACTGGAAATGCTACTGGGGCAAATGAGCCAGGATTCACAGGACGAAGCACCTCCGCTGATGCCGGAAACGGATATGGAACCAGCAGCAGCGGAAGACGAACTGGCACAGGCGATGCTGTTACTACAGCAGGAAGCCAGCCAGGAAGGAGTGATGACACCCGTACAGGGAGAAGTCGAGCAGCCGAACCAAATGGCGAACGAGGACATAGTAAGCCCAACGTTGCGCGACCTGGACGCCAGCCGCCGCCCACAGCAAAAAACCGTCTGCGAGCAATGTCCGAACTCGGTATGGTTCGCATCGCCGGAGGAAGTGAAGTGTTACTGCAGGGTAATGTTTCTGACCAGCTGGAGCACAAAACAGCCGAACGTGCTGATCAACTGCGACGGGATATGGCTGGGGCAGGAGGAATAACAACGCCTGCTGAGGTTAAGAAACCGCTGAGTAGTGCTGAAAAATATATCAATGAACGTGAGCAAAAACGCCTTAAAGGGTTCGATATACCGAAACATAGAGGGTATAATTCTACTGATAAAGGTCTGTTTGAGTATGCAGGCCAACGTAAAAGCGGGCTGGAAACGTTAGCCCTGCTAAAACGGGATGATGAAATTGTTGTTATGCCTGTCAGCGATTACACCGCCCGGAGACTGAGCAATCTTAAAGTCGGGGAGTCGGTCACACTGACCCCTTCCGGTTCAGTAAGGACAACGAAAGGAAGAAGTCGATGAAAGAAAAAGAATCAACACCGGTGTTGTGTGAATCCCCTAAAGGAGTGGGGATAGTGATCCCACTTGTAACATCATGGCCGGATTCAGTCGTAGTAATGGATGTCACCCATGATGACTGGAAGATAAAAGAGGAAGCCAATGAGAAAGCCTAATAACGCTGTAGGGCCGCAGGTCCGTAATAAAAAGAAAACTGCGAGAGGGAAACTGATCCCGGCGATGGCCATCACTTCACTGGCGGCTGGCATCCAGGCTGCCACACAGTATTTCGCTTACAGCTTTAATTATCAGGAACTGCTGGGGCCAAACTTCAATCACATCTACGCGCCGTGGTCCTATTTCAAATGGTATTCAGCATGGCATGACCGTTTACCTGATGCGTTTTTTGCAGCTGGCAGTGTCGGGGCTACGGTCGCTGCCGGTGGTCTGGTCCTGACTGCACTGACAAGTATGATGAAAGCAAACTCATCCAAGGCGAATGAATATCTTCATGGTTCTGCAAGATGGGCTGACGAGCAGGATATTAAAGCTGCTGGCCTGCTGGGGAATGATGAAGGGGTTTACGTTGGCGCATGGGAAGACAAAAACGGCCAGCTGCAGTATCTGCGTCACAACGGCCCGGAGCACGTTCTGACATATGCACCTACCCGTTCGGGTAAAGGTGTCGGCCTGGTTGTTCCCACCTTGCTTTCCTGGAAACATTCAACGGTAGTGGCTGACCTTAAAGGTGAACTGTGGGCGATGACGGCGGGCTGGCGTAAAGAATACGCCAAGAATCTGTGTCTGAAATTCGAACCTGCAGCTGCCAATGGTTCCGTCGCCTGGAATCCTCTCGATGAAATCCGTGTGGGTACTGAAAACGAAGTTGGCGACGTTCAGAACCTTGCCACGCTGATAGTTGACCCGGACGGTAAAGGGCTGAACGACCACTGGCAGAAAACATCACAGGCGCTTTTAGTTGGTGTGATCCTCCATGTACTTTACAAGCACAAAAATGATGGTACGCCAGCAACGCTTCCGTATGTTGATTCCATCATGGCCGACCCGGAAAGAGGGGCTGGGGAACTGTGGATGGAAATGACGCAATACGGCCACGTAAACGGCGAGAATCATCCGGTTGTGGGTGCAGCTGGCCGAGACATGATGGACCGCCCGGAAGAGGAAGCCGGTTCCGTGCTGTCTACTGCAAAATCTTACCTCGCCCTTTTCCGTGATCCGGTTGTGGCCCGCAACGTCAGCGAGTCACATTTTAAAATTAAAGACCTGATGAACCATGACGATCCGGTTTCCCTGTACATCGTCACTCAGCCAAACGATAAAGCTCGTCTGCGCCCGCTGGTACGAATCATGCTGAACATGATTGTTCGCTTGCTGGCCGATAAGATGGAGTTTGAGCGCGTCAATAACAACCTTACGCTGTGGCAGCGCTTTAAACAGGCGTTTGGTTTTTCTGTCCAGGGAACCAAAAGAGTACAGACGAAGAAAACCTACAAACATCGTCTTCTGGCTATGATCGATGAGTTCCCAAGCCTGGGTAAACTCGAAATCATTCAGGAATCGCTGGCCTTCCTTGCGGGTTACGGCATCAAGTTCTACCTCATCTGTCAGGATATTAACCAGCTGCGTAGCCGTGAGACAGGTTACGGGCCGGATGAAACAATCACCTCGAACTGCCATGTGCAGAACGCATACCCACCTAACCGTACCGAGACAGCCGAGCACCTTTCTAAGCTGACCGGGCAGACAACGGTTATCAAAGAGCAGATCACAACCAGCGGGAAACGTGCCAGCGCGATACTGGGTGGCGTGTCCAAAACCATGCAGGAAGTACAGCGCCCGCTGCTGACTGTGGACGAATGCCTGCGTATGCCTGGACCTAAAAAGAATGCAGAAGGTCTGATCACCGAGCGCGGCGACATGGTGGTTTACGTGGCAGGGTTCCCGGCCATTTATGGAAAACAGCCGTTGTTCTTCCAGGATGAAATTTTCTCGCTTCGTGCCTCAGTACCTGAGCCAAAAACTACCGACCGTATTCGCGCCGCAGCTGCTGCGAATGATGACGCCAGTAATGAGGCTATCGCAATATGAAAAAAGTGACCCGGTACGCTGCCATTGGTGTTATTTCAGCTTCATTGATTGGTGCAGTTGTGTGTGGCCTTGGATATGCCGCCGGGTTACGCATCAATACCACGAAAAGTATCCCTGTTGGCTTGTACAAAATCAGCCAGAAAGCGCCAGAGAAGGGCGACTATGTAATTTTCTGCCCGCCTGAAAAGGCTATTTTCTCCCTGGCACAGAAGCGCGGTTACATCGGCAGCGGCTTTTGTCCTGGGGGGTATGGCGAGATGATGAAGCGGATTTTAGCGGCTAAAGGCGATGAAGTCGCTTTTCGTGATGATGGTGTTTACGTCAATGGACAGTTATTGCCTTACAGCAAGCCGTTAAGTGCTGATCCGGGCGGGCGTAAACTGCCCGCCATTCGTGAAGTGTACACGTTGGGTAAATCTGAACTGTTGCTGATGACTGACCGCAGCGCATCATCATTTGACGGGAGATACTTCGGCGCGGTCACAAAGTCACAGATTATTTCTACGGTATTACCTGTAATGACCTGGTAAAAAGAATAGGGGAATTGATATGGGATTATTTCATCAGAGTGCGGAGAAGGAGAAGTTAGAAGCACTGGAAAATGTTATTTCAAAAAACAATCGGGGTATTTTTAAACGAATTGATGAGAATCGCGAGCTACTCGAATTGTTATATGAAAAAACGCCAGAGCTTATGGATGAATGTTCCTGGATTCGTGGCTGGATTGAATCTCAGGATGAATTTTTAAGTAAGTTGGCGGAGGTTTCTGGTGTGGAAAATCGAACCTATAACCTTACTGCTGGTAAACCGTACCCACGCCCTTTTCCGAAAAAACCGGATTGTCTTACGGATTCTTCGAATGAGGGTAATACCGTATGAATAATCTCATTATGTATGCTTTGAAAACTATTCGTTATCGCAGTCTCATTGCTGAGGCGCTTTTGGGTAATTTATCAGAGTGTGAAGATACAAAAAGGCGAAGTGAAATTATCACTGTTTGTCATCGCTCCGCTGATGTGATTGAACATATATCACAGTACGCAATTGAAGATTGTCTTGATAAACATCAATTGATACAGGATCTGGAGTCCGCTCTATTCATTCTTGATGTTTTCAGTTTTGAATTAAATAAAGTTAATTCATGTATCCCTGATAGTGAAGAAATTAAAGTGCTTATGGCAGAAATAGGGAGTGTCAAATGAGAGTATTCATTGCAGAAAAACCAAGTGTTGCAAAAGCCATCGCTGAAATATTAGGCGCAACGAATAAAAAAGACGGTTACATTGAGTGCGGTAGTGACTATGTGACCTGGTGTTTTGGTCACATGTATGAGCAGGCCGAACCGGATGTGTATACACCAGATAATGTGCCGCGCAATGAGAGCGGCAAAAAAATCTGGCGAGAAGATGATCTGCCAATTATCCCGGAAAAGTGGATTATTAACCCTCGTGAAGATGCTGAGAAACAGCTGAAAACCATCCGGCATTTGGTAGAGCGGGCTGACACTATTGTTAATGCTGGCGACCCGGATCGTGAGGGGCAGTTACTGGTTGATGAAATTCTTGATGACATGGGATGCACTAAACCGGTCCTGCGTTACTGGTGTAATGCGAACGATACGGTAAGTGTTACCAGGGCGCTGAAAGGTCTGGAGAGCAACGATAAATATGTGAATTTTGGTCGTGCAGCTCTTGCGCGTGGCCGGGCTGACTGGTTGGTTGGCATGAACCTTTCAAGAGGATTCACGTTGTCGGCAGCGCGTGGTGGCTCGCGTGTTCTGTTGACGGTCGGGCGAGTTCAGACACCAACGCTGGCGCTTGTTGTTGCCCGCGATCTTGAAATTGAAAACTTCAAACCAATTCCGTATCACAATATCAAAGCTGTCTTTAAACATGATAAAGGGGCGTTTGTTGCGGGATGGCAGGCCAGAGAAGATCAGCCTGGTCTTGATTCTGAGGGAAGGCTGATTGACACAAAAGAAGCCGACAAGTTAGTCGCAGCTTTAACCGGGAAAACCGGTAAGGTTGTGGAGTATAAGCAAGAGCCTAAGAAAAAATATCACCCTAAAGCCTATTCTCTTGGCGGTATAACAAGTGTTGCTTCAAGCAAGTTTGGTTATTCCGGTGAGCAAGTGCTGGCTATATGTCAGTCTCTTTATGAAACGCATAAACTTACCAGTTATCCACGTTCTGATAGCTCTTATTTACCTGAATCTCAACACGCAGATGCGCCTCAAATTCTGGCTTCTCTTCGGGTTACTTATCCGGGAATAGCTGCCCTAATCGATAAAGCTGATCCGAAAGTAAAATCAAAAACTTTTGATGACTCTAAGGTTACAGCGCATCACGGCATTATTCCAACGATGCACAAAGGTAACGTTGAGAGGCTTACGCCAGAAGAGCGTAATATTTACGATCTCATTGTAAGAACATATCTGGCTCAGTTTTATCCAGTGCATGAATATAAAGCGACGACAATTATTATTGATGTTAATGGTGAAACGTTTGGGGCCGGTGGCCGCGTAACCACTAAAAACGGGTGGAAAGACGTTTATTCAGATGGAGAGGATGAAGACGAAGAAAATGAGTCTGAACAGTCTCTTCCATCAATGAAAAATGGTGACGAAATTGTTTGTGCTCAGGCACAGCGTCAGGATGCCAAAACTAAAGCGCCACGTCGCTTTAATGACGGTACGCTCAACACCGCAATGGAAAATATTCATAAATACGTTGAAGACCCGGCGCAGAAAAAATTACTGCGTGAAGGTGATGGTATCGGTACATCAGCTACCCGCGCCACAATCGTTGCCGAGTTAAAGAAACGTGGCTTTATCGAAAACAAAGGCAAAGACATTATCAGTACCAGGCTGGGAAGGGGGCTGATAGCCATTCTGCCAGAACTGGTTAAAAGCCCGGTCATGACAGCAATCAACGAACGTATGTTGCTGGAAATTGAGCAGGGCAAACGTGACGTTGATTCCTTTGTGAAGATGCAGGAAAAATTTGTACGAGATCAGATTAAGGTTATTAACGCTGGAGCTATCAAAGTTGCCGGTGGTGTGCAAATTTCTGACAAGTACAAATGCAAGGTATGCGGTAAAGGGCTTATTCGCCGTCCGTCCAAAAAAGCCGGTCACTTCTGGTCCTGCAGCGGTTATCCCACCTGTAAGGAGTCTTACCCGGATATTAAAGGTAGTCCGAACTATAACCCCGTAAAACGCGCTTAATCGTGGAGGCAGTATATGACTGACACTAACGCAGTAATTCGCCCTGATGTTAACGACGCAATACAGGACAAATATCGCGATTTGATGACACCGGGATATGTAGCCGAGTTTTCCCCGGATGAAGCTGATCTTGCGGGAGCGTTCGAAGATGATGCACTGAATGCGCGTGACGCATATGAAAGTGCTTTTGATGCGGAGTAACGACCATGGCAGAAGCTAAAGCGAAAAAACCATTTCATGAGATTGTGGCTGAAAACCTGATAGCCCAGCTCAAAGAGGGTACGGCGCCATGGCAGAAGCCATGGAATCCGGGCGCACCAGGTGCCGCTCTTCCCATGAACCCTACCACCGGTAAACGCTATAAGGGCATTAACGCTATTCACCTTATGGCGCAGGGTTACAGCGATCAGCGCTGGATGACCTATAAGCAGGCGACAGCTGCAGGTGCGCAGGTGAGGAAAGGCGAAAAAAGTACGCATGTCCAATACTGGAAATTCACTGAGGAACGTATCAAGCGCAACGATGATGGTAGCATTGTGCTCGATAAAGATGATAAGCCGGTAAAGGAAACCGTCCAGCTGGAGCGTCCGAAAGTATTTATCGCCTCAGTGTTTAATGCGGAGCAGATTGACGGTCTTCCACCAATGGCCGTTCGCCAGGATAAGAGCTGGAACAGCATTGAACGTGCCGAATCCATTCTTGAAGCCTCTGGCGCGAAAATCTCACATGACCAGGTAGACCGCGCTTTTTACCGCATGTCTACAGACAGTATTCACTTACCGCAGCAGGCCGCTTTTCCAAGTGCCGACCGTTACTATGCCACTGCACTTCATGAGCTGGGCCACTGGACCGGTCACGCCTCACGCCTTGATCGTGATCTGGCCCATCCTTTTGGTAGTGAAGGTTACGCCAAAGAGGAACTTCGCGCAGAAATTGCCAGCATGATCATGGGCGATGAGCTGGGAATAGGTCATGACCCTTCTCAGCATGTCGCCTATGTTAAATCCTGGATTAAAGCCTTGCAGGATGATCCGCTGGAGATTTTCCGTGCTGCAGCTGACGCTGAAAAAATCCAGGGCTTCGTGCTGGGCCTTGAACAGCAGAGGACACAGGAACAACCGGTAACGCTGGAAACAGAGCAGCGCGTAAAAGAGCATAATGAGGTCTTGGCCGAGGTACAGCGGCTGACTAACCCGCAGATTTTCGATGCTGAAACAGTGCAACTTTACCATTTCACTTTCATGACTCTGGAGCAGACAGCGGAGGAAGCTGGTTACGTTACCTATTACAGTCGTGGCACTGGTGAGCTGGGCGAAGAAACCATTCGTGTTAACTACGAAGACAGTAACGGCAATACTATTCCTGTTCATACTGATGTGGTTGGGCGCGGAAAAGCGTTGACGTATATCGGTGATGAACGTGTACCCGGAACGGGATTCTCTTCTGATAATGAATGGCAAAGTAATGCCCTTAAAACCGCTTTCGCCAGCATAGATAACAACCTGACTTTAGCGGCTAAAAAGGTTCAGAGTCAGATTGAAAATATCAGTGGCGACCCGCGAGAATTACCGCAGGACGTTAAGTTTCCTAAAAACTGGTGGCCTAATTCCAGTTTTCTGGCGTCAAAACCTAATGGAGAATCTTCCGCAGCGCCTGCGTCAGAAGAGGAATCCCTTGAGGTTTATCGTGAAAGGAAGAGGGCAGAATTATTTAACAAGCCAGCGCTTCCCAAGGAACTACAAGAACAGCTGAAGGAAAACATTAAGCGGCATGCTGACGCCATCGAAACGGGGCGCATCAATATGAGCACTAAACCTGAAACGTCTGTTACACCCGAACAGCAGCGGCAGTATCGTGCTGAGAAATTCATTCTTTCTAATCTCGATAGTGGCCTTTCTAAGCACGTCCAGAATATGAACCGTCGCCAGCTTACACTATCGCGTAACGTCCTCTTTGATGCGCAGAACAGCAATCAGGATAGTGATTTCTGGAAGCGTAACAGCGAATTTCATTCTTCATTCAGTCAGAACTGGAATGAGGCTCAGGACAAAATTAAGAGCGCATATCGTGAGCTTGATTTAGCATTAACCCTCCTGCCTGAGCCGAAATATACCATTGTGGAAAATCCCGGCCAGAATGAGCATGTGAATATCATCATGCAGACCAACAGCGCGGTTAAGGCGCTGGCCGCCGTTAACGAAGGGGATAACCGTTCAATTTATGACTCACGTCTTATCGATAACGGTCAGGTCGATCTGAATGACCTGCAGAACAATTTTTACCAAACGCTTGAGGCAGAAAAAGCAGCCTTAACGCAAGGTGTTATCAAGCCTGATGATGAGATTAGCGTACTCCCGCCAGGAGAAGCGCAGGAATGGTATCAGGACCGTGTTGAAAGCCTGATGGAGGGTGCTGACAGCCCGGATGAAATGAAACGCGCTCTGGATGCGCTGGGGCCGGAACCGGGCGATAATGAGGCTGTTTTCCTTGGTGAAGACGGCGGGCGAGTTCTCCCGGAATTCAGCCTGAATGTTGCGCAGGAAAATACCCCAATCAATGTACCCTACAAAGAACGCAATGAAGCCAAAGCGCTTGGGGCTAAATGGGATCGAACCGAACAGACCTGGTTTGTACCAAAAGGCGTATCTCTTGATAAATTTGCAAAATGGAGCGGTGAGCCAGCTGCAGCTGCAGAAAAAAATACGCCGGTTGCATCTGTGAAAGACGTAACGCCGGAAGTGGGTGAGCGTCAGGATCTGGCCGTCCCTTACAAAGACCGTGCAGAAGCTAAAGCAGCTGGCGCTAAATGGGACAAAGAGAAAAAAACCTGGTACGCCGAAGCCGGGGCTGATATGCAAAAACTGGCGAAGTGGAAACCTGAAAACGTAGTGATCGAGCAGTCACCGGCAATGACGCTGCAGGAGGAAGTGGAAACCGCGTTGAAAGATATTGGGTGCATCCTCGATGCCGATACTGACCGGGGCCAGAAGCATCCAATTATGGATGGTGAGAAGCATCGGATCACAGTAGAGGGTGACAAGAAAGGGGAGAAGTCAGGTTTTTATATCATCCACACTGACGGCCATCCTGCAGGCTTTATGCAGAACAACCGCACTAAAGAAGAGTTACGCTGGTCTTCCAAGGGATATGTGCAGTCCGACGAAGAAAAAGCGCTCCTGCGGGCGCAGGCAGCTCAGAAACAGGCCGAAAAAGCGGCACAGCAGCAAAAAGACCATGAGTCCTCTGCAAAGCGTGTTGAAAAGCAGCTCGCCAAACTTAATGAACCTCAGCAGCAAACTGCTTACCTGGAGAAAAAAGGGCTGCAGGTGCATAAAGGCGTGTTCACTGACAAGGAAGGGCAGAAAACCTTTATCCCTGCTTATGATGTCCAGGGTAAGCAATGGACCATGCAGTACATCAACGAGGACGGCACAAAACGTTTTGCCAAGAACGCCCGTAAAGAGGGATGTTTCCATGTCGTTGGCGGGCTGGACGCGCTTAAAGAATCCCCGGTGCTGATCGTGGCCGAAGGTTACGCAACGGCAGGGAGCATCACAGAGGCTACTAATATGCCAACGGTCGCCGCCTTCGATTCAGGTAATCTGGAACCTGTCGCTAAAGCACTTAAAGAAGCCTACCCCGATAAGCCAATCATCATTGCCGGTGATGATGATATTTCTCAGTCATGCAAAATGAAGGTAAAGGATAAGGCCAGTGTAAACGTTGGCAGGGAAAAGGCGCTGGAGACAGCGAAAGCTGTCGGCGGTGTGGCGGTGTTCCCGGTATTTGCTAAAGGTGAAGTACCTGGGAAAGACGAACTCAGCCAGATTAAACCGGCGGCGTATCTTGCTCACCAGACCGCCTCGCGCAAACTGGAGGCTCATACGAGCGGTGATAAGCCACTCCCGGATGCCGAAGTGAAGGTACTGCAGGCAGCGCAACTATCGGAAAAGCAGCTTGATATTATTCGCCGCGCTGATCGTTACACTGACTTTAACGATCTGGCCGTAAATAGTTCTCTTGGCCGGGAAGGTGTGGCGATGCAGTTGAAAGCCGTCATTGCTGACCAGCTGAATAAAAAACAGCAGCAGTCACAGGTCCAGACCGAAGAGAAAAAACTCGTTCAGGAAAAAGAGAAAAAGCGGACCATTCGCCACGCTATGTAAGACGTTCTGACACTGGCCTGCCTGCGGGCCAGTAAAATTATAAGGAGTAAGACCAATGCAAAAACGCAGTTATACGCAAGATGCAGCGATGCCTGCAGGTCGTAACAGTAGCGACATCGGGGTTATCATGAAGCCAGAAGGCTCCATGAAAATATGTGTGCTCAACGGTAGCCGCCAGGTAGATAAAGTGGTCGGTGGTGAATGGCAAACACAGAAGGTATTGCCGGAGGCCGGTTTGCCAAAAGGCATTTATCAGCTTTCCGAGGCGCAGCAGGCATCCAAGAACGTTTATCCGCATTCCCATGTAGGACAAGTGCTACACGTTGACGATCGCCACGTCTACCAGCTGTCTCAGAAAGGCTTAGTACAGCATAATCGAAATGCCTGGGAGAAGGAGCCGGTAGTAGGGCAAAATTACGAGGTGGCTTACTCTCGTGGAGTAGGGAAGGTAAAGAGCGAACTGACCCAGGATGAAGCGCAGAAGTTAAATAACAGTCAGTCTAAATCGCGCTCGCTTTAACATTAAAATTAAAGGCATCGAAAGATGCCTTTTAAGGACAGGAAATGAAAAAAATATATACCGCAGCGTTTTTATTAATTTTTACCCCTTTAACTTATGCTACCGGTATCCCATGTGCCAGCTGTGCAACGGTTGAGAATGCGATAAAAGGAAATACTGATGAAACACCAATAATGGTGACGCTGGATACTCCGATTGACAAAAATGATATTACGCCAAAAGAAATAAATTTAATCTCACAGGACACTAAATGTCTTTACTCTGGCGTGCTTACGCAGACTCTTTCAGATAATAAAGACAGTCGTATTATTGACGTGAATAAAAAGGTTTGCGGCTCCAATACTGAAAAAGTGTCTTACTCCGTTTTACGTATTAGTGCCAGCGAACAATACAGCAAAGGTACACCGCTAAAACTGTATCATGCCGCCGTAATGACTCCCGCAGGCCCGTTATTCAGCGCCGATGTAATGAGCGAAATGATTAAAGATATTGCAGATGCTGCAGACCAGGCTAAGGCAAAAGGACTGACTAAGTGAGTCATTCAGATAAAAGGTCCGAGTTTTTGTATATGTTCCGGCGCTGCAGAGCGATAGATACAGTTGAACGCCTTTATGAACATAAACGGGACACTGTACCCGAAGAACATATGGTGGATTTTTTGGGGGCATACGACCACAGAAAAGCGGAAGTAATTCATGGGAAAATATGGGATAAAGTACCTGCGTCAGCGTGGAAAAATGTTAAATAAGGCCGGGATACCGGCCTTTAATTTAGTTGTCGCCGTACTCACGTTTGATTTTTAATGTTAATTCGCTAAATAATTTCTGAGTAGGAAGGTAGCCGCATTCGTCCTTAATTAGATACTCCGTGGCGTACATCCAGCGCATCATTGCATTAAGGGCTTCATTAAAAGTATTGACGTCATCTTCTGTTTCTAAATAGGTTAATTTACAACAAGTCCATGCCGCTGAGTTTTCGATCAGCGTGCTCTCATTTTCGGTGTTTTTGTAAGCACCGAAAATTTCAAAACCTTTACCGCTGAATTTTGGCGGTAAATCATCGGACATTAGAAATGGATAGCCAGAGTTTCTACCCATATATGCGTTAATCACGTCGGATACAACAACAGTTGACAGCGCAAAGGGTGCGTGTTCGATGATGTAGGCTCTTAACATCGAGTAAAGATGTTCTGGTTTAAGCAAACCTGCATAGGGCTTTTCATTTTTCATTTGACTCATCCTTATAGTTCATGACATTCAGAAACCAATTAAACGGCATTCGTAGCTTACCATCTCACTCAGGTAGCGTGGGATCTGTTCTACCAGATGGGTATTGGTAGCCGCCAGACCTTCTATCTCGTCAATGGTGACTTTTGGTAGTTCGTTCAGAAATTCACGAAGGGATAACAAAGCAAGGCGCTTGCTGTTCTCTGAGTCGATTTTCCTATACGATATACGGGACATTTGAAATTCCTTGCACGGATTTTTGGTGTCGGATAGGGAGGTGGCAGCCTCCCTATCACCCCTTGAGTAGGACATTATGTCCTGTATCTATAATAGGACATTTTGTCCTATTTGCAAGTAATTTTCAAACCGTCTAAGGATTGGGAGTACGCCGTGCTATATATGTTGATCTGCAGTGTTCTGATGCTGGCACTGGTAAAAATCATGTGGCAGTCGATGATCGCGGCGGCTTCTGGAGAACGCCAGTTAATCAAAAATAATGCCAAACTTGTATTTACCTGCTTTCCAGCTATTTGCTTTATTATCTCACCGTTTATTTTGTCTTTCATTTCTGGTGAAGGTATTTATACAGTTAAAACACTTTCACAACTTTCAGTTGCGTCACAATGGCTGGGGTTTATTTCATCTTTAGTAATGGTTATAGTATTTTCATTTTATTCTGAACGTGGAAAAAAATTCTGGAATACTGGTTGTGCCGTGCTTTCATTAATTCTCGCATTTATATTTTTTGACAGTGCAATGTTCAATACCGGTGAGAATGGTTCCGCTAATTCGATATTTATTCAGTCCATTTCCCCGGATGTCAAGTGTGAACGTGGAATGGTCATTTTTAAATACAAAAAAGGCGATGAATCTGAATGGCGCTGTCCTACATCAATTGCAATGATGCAGGAATCAGGAAAGATGTTTATTCCATGGCCTGATTATGAAGATGGCAAAAGTAAAGATTTGACTAAAGGCATTGATAAGCTGCAGGATGAATTTAAAGATAAATAGAAGGAAGAGAATTAATGGAAATTTTCTGGAAGCCGCTGGGTATGGGGGCAGTGGCTGTATTTATCGGGATTGTTTTGCTCTGGCTTATTCCTGAATATAAAAAGACGCCCAGGAAGGCGGCTGTAGCTGTAATTAATATCGGAGTATCTCTCATGCTCGCGGTGGCAGTAGGAATGATTGCAGTGATGATGATGACGCCAGCAGGAACCTGAGAAAACTCTTTAGCGGCTAAAATCGTAGCCGCTGATTTTACGAAATTTTCTTTTTCTTGGCGTAAATCGCATAGTAAATGACAGTAATCACAGCCCAGCAAATAATAAAAGGGTAGCTCTTGATTAATCCGGGGCCGATAAATGATTTTCCCCCTATGAAAGGTAAAGCCAGATCAAGAACTATAGTGGTTATCCCCGCCCAACCCACAGCTTTCATCACTTTGTTCATTAAAGCATCCTCCGTAAAGTTCAAAATCGTCATCGAAGACATGGCTTTCTGCCTCAACCTTATCAGAGGCCATAATGTACTGTAATCCCTGAGATAACGATACAGGTAGCTCCGGGCCAAACTGATAAAAATCTGGATATGTACGACCAAGCCAGTAACCACCACCATAAGATTTCAGGCGCTGGAAGAATACCCATTGACCAGGGATAAGATGATCCAGCACTTCACCTCTGTAAACTATCTGATAATTCGAGTCTTTTACGCCCATGAGACACCTAATCATGACACTGTTTATATATACAGTATCATGATCGTTTTGGTTTATCTACTCACTGCTCAAGTGTGTGCTGCATTGGTATAAGCGTTAAGAATAGCGCGACTCTGTTCGCCTTTCTCTGCGCACATTTTTATAAGAGGCTCAAGCTCTTTTTCAGGCTGGGTATCTTTACTTACATTAGCTACATCTGTACATAATGATGAAGCCACTGCAGCCTGAAATGCCTTTATAAAAACGTGATCTACATTTTCGTTTGAAGCAAAAGAAGCCAAAGGGAAAATATAAAAAATAAGAGCAAATATTTTCATGTTTAACCCTCACCGTAAAGTAAACGTATTTGTTTGATAACGTTAGCCGCATCACCATTAACAAGTTTATGAAATTCTACAGCCATATCCTTTAGCTCGCTATCTTTCAGCAGCAGCTGCAGTCTCCCTAAGAAAAGTGACCATGGTTTTTCGCTATCCATACGGCGGCCAAGGCGGGTATGCGTACCGGCGTGGCATTTAGATTCTTCACCATTATGTACTGCGTTCATGAGCCTCACCAGTGCAATGAAAGTATCCCAATCATGGCGGGTATCAAATTGCGCGGTTTCACAGGTAAACGCCAGAACAGGAGGGCGGTTATCCTCCGGTGTATCGAAGGAATTACTGTCATTTCCCCGGACAATAATCGTAAAGGTCTTGTTCCCAACCGTAAACGAATAATCGACGGATTGGATGCCTACCGGCGCGTGTTCGGTTGCAAACGTCCTTCTGGATTCTTCATCACGAATATAGAAGCGATGTGCAAAGCCGAACAGATCCTGATAATAGTTAAGACTGCTTTCTATTAGGGTATTATCGATGCGGTCACGTATTGCAAAGTAATCAGGGCCAGCCAAATGTTTGCTATCCAGTTGCTTCCTGGCCGCATCTGTCAAAAAAGCTATTTCAGCGGGAGTCAGATCAGCAGGTTCATTTGTATTCCAGGGATCGCAAATTTTGTGATGAAGCCTCGAAAGTGTTTTGACCGGTTCAGCTACAAGCCGTGTAAGTTCGCTCTGTGTTCCATCATTAGCAATGTTGTTTAGTGAGTTCTCTATCAGGTTAACCAGGAAAGCGTTAACTGACAGGTTACTTGCTTTAGCATAGGTTTTGATACGCTCGACTTGATCTCTCGACGTTCGCAATGAAATCTGTGTTAGATCCATCATTTCACTCCTATTGAATGATTTAACATTCAACGATGCTACCACATTCAAAAGTGATGTCATTTCATTTTTATCACATTAATGGCTTTTTTAAGTTGCCTTGATTGCCCTAGCCAGTTTAAACTGTATATGCAGTAAAAAAGCCATACACTTAACGAGTGGGCTTTTAGGGTATACCATAACTGACCTGCTAGGATTCAGTTCTTGAGCAAAGCATAAGGGAAAAAATGTCACACAATCCTTACATTGTTCAGTTCCCGGATGGTTCCCGACTATATGGCGTGAGCAACGGCAGTGGCGTCCTTCTGCGACCCTTGTTTCGCTCACCGGAAGAGGCTATGAGTTTTCCAAGAGAAGCTCTTTACAATGCAACGGAGCCGTCTGAGGCGTCTCAGACAGACGTTAAAGTCATCATCGAACCAGGAGAGGCTTGGGAGAGTGAAAATCGAGCCTCATTGAAATTAATGTGGCTTACTGGCCCTCAGACCAGTAACGAGCGATTGGCGGAAGAGTCAAATAGTGATCATGGACTCTATGGCGGTATTCAATGGGAGTGATCATAGAACCTTTCTGCGCGGCAAGGGGAGAAGATTAGTGGAAAACAGGAAACCTAAAGCCAGATACATTGTTGGTATCCCTCATGGCCGGGTTCTGTACGAGGGCAATTTGCGCTTTGCAGCCTGGTGGTCCTGGTTGTTCAACTGTCGCCAGGCTGTAGCATTTGACCGGCGTTCGTGGGTTATCAATCCCAGCTATTGGATCGCTGGCGATATACCCAATGAAAATTACTTCAATATGGAAGGCCATCGCTGTGCAAAAAATTAATTGGACACAGGAAGAGGATGCAATCTTGGGAACCGACTCGCTGGCAAAAGTATCCGTTCGGCTCAATCGTCCAACAAGCCAGATTCAAAAGCGAATGAAAGAGCTTGGCATTGCTCATTTTGCTCAACGCGGTACACCTCGTAGTTCTGTAAGGTTACAAGCTGAAGAGGCCCAAAAGGAACGAAATAAAATCAGATTCATTCAGCGAATGCGTAAAGGTGCGGTTATTGCGGAAGGGGTAGCAAATGGTTATACCTATACCGCTTTAGCAAAAGAGTTAGGGATCAGTCCCACAGCGGCTAGGAATCAGTTTTTTGTGTTTCTTAGAGTAGCAATGCTTCCTTCGATGCTAGGCGAGGAAATACCACGGGATTTCAAAAATATTCCATCTCATGTTCTAAAAAAAGCTGTGTGCTGCGTAGAGAATTATTGTCTTAACCTTGAAAAGGAAGAGGTGGAATAAATATATGGCATACAGCAAATATCTGAATGATCCCCTCGACGAACATTATCTGTTAGAACCGGGGGAATATGTAGAAGAAGGGGCTATTCCAGATGAAGAGCTGGAAGTTAGAAAACAATTGGCTGCATTAAAATTGTGTGAAGAGCGTCTGCGTAAATGTGGTTTCTTTTGGCGTTTATTTAATTCGGAAGAATATAAAGGCTATCTTCATATAGCTAAAACAGTTAATGACAATCTAATGCAACTTGTGAACAGGACACCCCAGCATAAGGCTGCCATCAGGCGTATTGTGAATTCGATGCCTGAAAGCAATGGCGGGCGTGAAGCCTTACAAGACTTTCTTAAATAAAACTGTGGGGAGAGATTTATGAAAATCAACGAAGTAAATTGGATGGTTGAATGGTTCGCAGATCTATTACGGGAACATGCTTCTATCGAAATTGATAGCGCCAAAAAGGAGGATTTACGAAGCATCATCGCAGGTCTGCCAAAAGGGGCAAGTTTGGGTGATCTGATAAATGCAATTAAAGATTATGAGACTGAGCAAAATGCGATAGACCGTATAGGGTTCGTCATGGAAATTATAGTAAACCAGCCTATAGAGATAGAAAACAAAAGGAAGGTTTTATTTGAAAGTGAGGATGAAATCTAAAATACTTTTTTAAATAAAATTGAGGGGGTAAGTAAAATGGAAAAAACAGATCCAGTTTTTCAATTAATAGATAACTACTGCCGGAGTTATAACAAGGCAAACAAAAAGGAAATTTATTTTCACTGTTATTACATACCATTATTTTTCGCGGCTGCTGCTGTTATGTATTGGAACATTGGTATAAATGGCTTTTGGTGCTTAATGGTTGCTGGTTGGGGTTTGTTGCTTACAGCCGCCATGATTATGAACAGGAGAATGTCTTTAGCCAAGCTAAGGATGGAGTATTCCTATTTTAAAAATGATGGACATGTAATGGGTGTGATTAGTGATGACTTTCTATCACTTCTGGCCGATTCTGGAAGCATTGATAATTACGCCAAAAGAAGGCTTGCAGAAAAGCAGCAAGAAGAATGTGGTGTGCTCAGATGGAGTGATTTGTTTGAGGTTAGAGAAGAAGTCCTGAAATTGAAAGAACGCGATAAGCGTTTAATAGGTAAGGGAGCTGAAAAATTACAGCGGTATAATCAACAAGATAAATGAAAATTTTAGCCGCTAAAATCACAAGGGAGGGAGATGACATGAGTATAAAAAACAGATGTTTGGTTGTTTTAATGATGACGTTCTCATTGGTCAATGTCGCTTATGCGAAAAATGAACAGCCTTATAGGGTGGTTAACATGAATGATATTGCCGATGACGGAAATCAAAATGTTAAATTTATTAATAAAAAGGGTGACTGTTACTATTTCGGACAGGCATTATTAGTTTCCGTCAAAAATGCAAAAGTATTAGGTGTGGAAATACCTGATGCACCGAAAAGCAAAGCATGGGATTTTATTATCAAAAGCAGAGTCTGTCAGGGTGGCGACCGTGATAAAACTCCATACTCAGTCAATCAAACATTATATTTAACCCCTGATACAAAGACAATTCAGAGAAATATGTATTCTGCATTAATCCCTGCAGGTACTGAGTTTCTTGTTTTTTCATCTGAGGAAGAAAGAAACAAATATTTCGGCAAGTAACTGGATTATTGAATGTTGGGGGGGATATGAAAATAGCGCGAGTGTATTTGCGGGTTAGTACAGACGAACAGGATTTGACCCGGCAAAATGAGATCATTGAAAATGCCAGGAAAACTGGGTTCTATGTTGCCGGTGTCTATAAAGAAAAGGCGTCCGGTGCAAGAGCTGATCGCCCGGAACTGCAGCGAATGATAAATGATCTGCAGCCAGACGAAGTAGTTATTGCAGAACATATAGATCGTATCAGTCGTTTACCGCTCGATAGTGCGCTGGCGTTAATAAACTCTATAAAAGAGCGGGGCGCGAAACTCGCCATTCCCGGAATTGTGGATCTTACCGAACTGGCTAACGCTCAATCCGGTGTTGCGAAGGTAGTTCTGGAATCTGTTCAGGATATGTTACTCAAAGTTGCCCTGCAGCTGGCAAGGGATGATTATGAAAACCGTCGCAAACGCCAGAAAGAGGGTATTGAACTGGCTAAACGGCAAGGCCGGTATCAGGGGCGAACTGCAGATCTACGGCTTCATAAACGCATCATTGAGTATCGTTCAAGGAAGACAAGTATTGCGGAAACAGCGAAACTTTGTGAATGTAGCGTCAGCCTTGTAAAATCTGTATGGGCTAAATTTAAAAAAGAAGGAATAAATCACAATGCGAAATAAGGTTAATTTATTATTCATCGCGGTTATAGCTATACCGTTTTATTCCTTTTCATCAACTACAACAATCACGAACTTACACACCATGCAGTTGCAACAACAAATCTCAAGAAATGCAGCAGTAAACTCTGGAGTTACTACCAATCATAGTAAGTCTGTAAGAGGTAGCGGTGGTGGTATACCAGTGTATGACGCTGCAGCTGTTGAAGCAGCAAAGCACCAATTGTACGAGCAGTGGTTAAAAGAAAATGATAAAAAAATGGGCTATGAGAAATGGGAAAATATGATTATGGAGGGAGATAACAATGGGAAATAACAATACTCAAGTAACTAAGCGGAGAGTGGCTATCAGCTTCTTCTTGTTCATGATTATTTTTTTAATGTTTTTAACAACTCTTCCTGGGTTTTATAATATTGAATATCTTTCTACTCCTATGATTGTAGGGAAATTTACAATAGGTTTTCTATGCTTATTATTAGTCGCTTATAACGGGGCTAGTTTTATTTATAAACTCTTAAGTTACTTTGAGTGTTTGAAAAATAAGGGAAGTGATTAATGAGAAAATTAATTTTATGTAATATCTTGATATTACCTACTTTATTCTCATGTGTCGAAGCAGCGCCAGCGATTACGGTAACACGAATACTGGATGGTGATACCCTTGAGGTCAAAGATGAAGGCGAGTTGATAAGAATTCGGCTTGTAGATATTGATGCCCCGGAGAAAAGCCAGCCGTTCGGCCAGAGAGCCAAACAGAAATTGTCTGAGCTGGTAAAAGATGCTGATGACGTAGCTGTATCTTCAACCGGTAAAGATCGTTATGGACGTACCTTAGCGAAGGTCTATGTAAAAAAATGCCAGCCAGCATGTCTGGCTTATTACGTAAATGCTGAAATGGTAAAAAGTGGCCTGGCTTGGGCCTATCGCTACCATGGAAAGGCAACCAGCCCGACTATGGAAGAACTGGAGAGCAGGGCGAAGCAGGCCAAAACAGGGCTTTGGTCATTACCAGATGCTGTTGAACCATGGCGTTACCGGTATGAACATAAAACTCAGTAATTTGTCATATAATTTGAATAAGTTTACTCTAGTTGTGAGTTGTTTATATTGTTGAAAATACTGTGTTTTTTAAAATGCCGGCATCGATGGCCAGCTGCTGCAGCTGCAACGACCGGTGAACATCTACTTCAAAAAATATGGACACACGAATTATGAGCAAAAGCGTAGGCATTCGAACGGAGTTACTTGCGCAAATGGCCGGAGTAAGTGAGGCTGAACTGGTTCATGCGCTAAAGACAACCGGGGAAATCTTGGGTATAAAAATCCCTTCCCCCCTTCCCCAAAAATATAACGCCAGAACGAGAAATTTTGATTTTCTTGAAGGTAAAGCATTTGCAGATAAAGTAGCCGCTGTCCGAGCTGCAACCACGCGAAAGAAATGAAATCAAAAGCGGTTTTACGCCAGCAAGAAATAGAGGTGTCAATTTAGAGAGGCTATCTGGACAGGTAAAGGGATATAAAAAATCAATTGGAGCAGAAACCTTGATTTGGAGATAATTGTTTTGTCGGAAACGGCATCCCTTCTTTAGAAAGGTCTTATCGATGAGCACCGAACTTATCCAGAACCTCCCTCAGATCATCCTCGCTCTTGCCACCCTTATAACGGCTGTCGCCAGACTCGTGAAAGAGATTAAGAAGAAATAAATTTAGCCCCTTTCCAGGGGCTTTTTTAATGTTATCGATGTACTGTCCCCAGCTGGCCGTGTGCGTGTCATACCGGCCCGGAGTTTGCCCGCTGCGCATGTACTGTCCCGGCTGGCCGTGTGCGTGTCATACCGGCCCGGAGTTCGCCCGCTGCGCATGTACTGTCCCTGCTGCAGGTGCTACCATGGAGTTAACAGCATCTTGATCAGTTAAGTTAAAAATGGAAGCGAAAACACTTATCAGAACGGGCGTTGTAGTTGCGCTAATCGGGATTGCGGGCGTATTACTTGAAAAAATCGTCTGGCAGACAGCAGACACATATCCGGCGTTTCTGGCTGGTCACAGAGCTGTCAACACTCTTCAAAGCGTGGACAGTTTTTCTGCGGGTGATGCCCGGACAGTATGCGGGCTTAATGATACCGATGACGTTTATGACAATGCAGATGTGGCGTTTAAGAAGAACGGGACTTTTGTAAGGTGTATGAATCATCCTGTTAGTCGTGTGTATAAAGTCATCTATCCGACACCAGGTAAATCTTAACTTATTTATTAAAGGGCGAGGAATGGTCCCTCCCCGCCCTTAGTTACGTTTCCGTATTCATTAATCAATGAATTGTCGGATCAGTTCCAGGATAGCAATCAGCGCGTTTACAAGCGCCGCTGCCGCCCTCAGAACGATGATTAACAGGTTAATCATCCGTTTCTCCTTAAAGGAGTAGGAACGCTGCTGATCGCCCTTACGTTGCCTGTCACAGCAGTTCCACTGTCTAATGTAGGATGTTCCTTTTAGGCCAGAGCACCAGAACAGCACCACCTGTTTTCCGGCCAGGACTTTGAGTCTGTTCACCGCCTGCACGGTTAGGCCGAAAAGGAGCAACTACAACAACATAGACGGGCACATCATACACGCTTAGGCATCAATTTGCATTTGTGGCTCATTAGACGTAAGATTTTAACGTCTAATGTAGGATGTTCCATTTAGGCCAGAGCGCCAAAACAAAAAGCCCGATCTCACCAGTCGGGCTTTTTTGTATCTGCTATCAGCATCACCAATGCCGGTGTTAAAATGGCTCGCCCGGACAGGGCCGGGTTCCCATCATCCAGGGGTGGATTTGTTAATCCCCAGCTGTCCGGGCGTTCTCATGTGAAAAACAAATAGCCCTTTGTAGTCAGGTAAAGCTGTAAAGCCAGAATCAGATAAAGGTGTGTGGGATAGAAGACGTAAAAAAACCATTTTAGCCGGGGGAGATTAAAACGGATATTCCCGATAATGGAAATTAACGGTATTGCCAGTAGTGCATAAAAATTATGGTTAATAACAGTTAGTAATACGCAGCTGACAAATGCAAGGAGAATAAACACTCCCCTTCCCTTCTTATAATATAGCCAGATACATACACCCATAGCCACCGCAGGCCACCAAAATTCAACTATCGCGCCATATCCAGCAAAAACTAACAAAGCAAAGAGAAGATGCCTACGCTCGCCTAATTCAATGAGGTAACAGATAATGGTAACGGCCTGTAAGGTAAAAAGGATATTAAGCGGCCACCAACCATCAATTACACCCCCCAACATTATGTATGCAGGTGTAGCCAGAAGGCCAAATATCATCAGTCGCTGACAGACTTTTGAATATACTCTATAGGTGTATGAATCTGGCCTTGCAAGGTTATACGCCAGAACAAAGCAAAAAAGAGGCATCACAACACGTCCGGCATTATAAAGAATGGGGATTGTGTCATTTAATAAATATTTATTAATATGGTCGCCAATCATTAAGATTAAAGCGACCCACTTAATGAGTTCTACATTTTTGAAAGGCATGTTTTAGCCGCTAAAATCAACGTAGCTTGATATTTCCATATACTGCAGCCAGTGCATCCGCTGCAGCCTTGTTATAACGACCTGGTAGTTGCTGTGCGGGCTGCTGGTAGTCAGCCTTTGCGACGCTTTTAACCGGTATTTGTTTTACAGACGCGGCAAAACCAATAAGTTGATCCGGCGTAGATGGTGTTGCTGCTGTCCCGTCATTTTTTGGCGGTTCTGTAGCGTGTGTGTCGCTTTGTGCAAGGTCAGTAACCTGCGCAATGCTTTTCCCCGCCCTTTCTTCTGGCGTAACCCCTGCAGCCGCCAGTTGCGGCTGTGGAGTTGTTCCGGCAGGCTTTGTCGCATCAAACGTATTAAAGCGTGCTTCAATCCATGTCTGCCATTTAGCTGCTTTTCTTATCAGGTCAGCACGATAGACCTCGTTAAATTGAGGCGTTTTTGAATGATAATTTGCAGCTTTTGTCCAGATGTCGCCTTTATCATTTTTGATATGGCCGCGTATACGCCACGCAGCCAAATCATATGAATAACAGCCTGGCTGTGCTACGTCCTCCGCTGTAATGCCGTATTTTTCCAGATCCTTTAAATAAACCGTATTAAACTGCATACGGCCCACATCATATGTGCCATTTGAGTTACGATTTTTATTCTCAAGCCCGGTGCTACCACCCTCTTTTTCAGCTACGGCTAACATGATATTAGCCGGAACCTGATATTTTATCGCTGCAGTAATTGAGCAAACTACACGTTCAACCTGAGCCGGTGGCATATCTAAATACGGCATATTATTCTCCTTTGATCACAGCCCGCGCAGGCGGCCAAACTTGTTATTAATTTTTTCAACCACATCACTTCCAGCGGATGAGCACTTATCCAGCTGTTTTTTACGCTTGCGCGAAGTATGATCCGGCAGGAAAGAGCCGTGTTTTTTCTCGATGATATTGAAATAGTCACCAACCGGCCCTGAACACCCGCTTGCGACATTTCCGGTTGTCATCACACCATACAGGCATAACACCTGTTCGCATGGATCTGCGGCTTTAGCCGGGGCTGTCATAGCAACAGAACTTGCAGCTAAAACCAGAACGGAAAGAATTGCTTTCATAACGAACCCCTTAGAAGTTTTGTTTGTTTTTGAACTGTTCATATTCATCACTGCCTTGTGGAGCCTGTGACTCTCCAGAACCATTGCCTGTATCTGGCTGGCTTCCACTCAGACCGTCACCACTAAACTGATTTGTGCTGGCGTTATCGTTACTGGCGAAAGCACCCTGCATAGCCGTGTCATCTGAAACCATCGGACCAGACTGACGCGCAGCTGTTTGCGCACGGATTTGAGAAGCAAGCTGACCACCTGCAGTCTGTGCAATAGTGTCTTTTGCCGCGCTGATTTTTGAGTCATGCTTGGCCGCATTGCGTGCGGCCATGCCGTCAGCCAGACTACTCGCCATGTGAGAAGCCATGCGGCCAGCTCGTGAGAAAGATGAAGCAAACCCCTGACTTCCTCCGCTGGCGCTACCTGAACTGCTTCCTGCAGACGAACCACCGGAACCGCCAGATGGTTGGCCTCCAGAAGTATCTACGGAACCGGTATCTTCCCCGCCGCCAAATCCTCCACCGGAACCACCGGAACCACCGGAACCACCGGAACCTGATTCTTCTGCCATCGCCGCTTGTGCTGATTCAAACGCCGCTTTGAGGGCTGATGCGCCCCCGGCAGCGTTTGCGGCACCTGCTGCGGCTAAAGCGCCACCTGTTGCTGCAATAGCAGCTGCAGAAGCAGCTGCTCCAACAAGAGCACCTGCGCCAAAGGAACCAATCCCACCAGTGCTACCTCCGGCAAGTCCCCCAATTAAAGCCGGGATTTTGTTGCTCAAATAAAGAAGAGCCAATGCTACAACAAAAATAACACCCATTTCCTTGAGGCTAATTGAACTGCTCATACCTGTGTAATAGCTATCAAGAATTGACTTACCTATGCCAATAATAAGGACCATTGACATAAGCTGCGCACCGGTTGATAGGACGGTTTTGAAGAAATTGATAGCCATATCCGAAGTCCAGCGAGAACCGCCGAACCCAAGGAAAAATATCCCTCCGTAAACAAGCACCCAAGCCGAAATAAAAAGAAGCAAGAGGTTTACACCAACGAGAGCAAGTATACCGAGAATAATTATCCCAAGAATAATACCAGCTGTACTGTCTACAGGAGACCAGACTGATGACTGATCAAGAACCTTAAAGAAAATATCAAACCCGATCTGTGTAACGCCTCCCGGAGTGAAAGCGGCATTTTGCCCTATGGCCTCTGCACCGATTTGCCACATTGATTTGATGATAGCCATTGCAATAGCTGGTCCATTGGACAGTAAATACCAAAAGAAACCTATTACAACAAAAAACCGAACAATTTCGGCTAGGGCCGTGTTAATACCATCGCCCTGCATAGCCATCATGCCGAAGGTCCATACCATGCTAATCAATGCTAAAGACCAAAACAGCCATGTCCCATATTTGATCATGACACCGCTCCATGCAGAAGCAGCGGCCTGATATTTATCTAACACTTCATCCATAACATTACTATTCATCGCAGCTGACGCAAACGATGAATAGGAAAATAAAACCATCACCAGTATTAATAAAGTGAATGGTTTTATATTCTCTCTGTTTAATACTGAGATCATGTTACTTGTCCTCTTTGGAAGAGTTGTTTTCTTCCTTATTCATATCCCAGCTTTTATTTCCTGAGTTGGTGATATTACCGCTATAGTGCGGACATCCTTTTGCGGTTGGATCTTTCTTACAATCTGTCTTGTCCTCTCCGTCACATCCTGTAATTAAGAAGGTGGTAATTAACGCAACTGTGGATAAGAGTTTCAGTTTCATGTTTTTTCCTTACTGGAAAGACCAGCTTTTGGAGGATGAAGTTGAGATGTTGTCACCGTTACGTAACTGCTCTGATGCAGCCGCTTGCTGGGCCTCTTTATCGGCCTGAGCCTGCGCCAGTGTTGCTGCAGCGTTTTGTTGAGCTACCAGAAGCGAGCGGATTTGCAGCAACTGGTTCGTTTGAGCACTGGCAAGCTGGTTAGCAGCCTGAATAGCTTCCATTTGCCCTTGCGCGCCGGTTGCCTGAGTTTGCAAATCTGCCAGGTTATCAGCATCGCTTTGCAGTGTTTCCTGCTGTTGATCGAGAGCCTTAAACACGGCGTCATTAGCCTTTTTACGTGCCTCAGAGTTGTTCTGTTCAGCTTTACGCAGTGCGCTAATTTCATCCGCAGTACATTCAACATTACTGTTAAAGCACGGTGATGAGCGGTAGTAATTCACGTCCTGATAACGTTTCAGATATGAATCGAGACTCCCGGCCTGATTTTTGTAGTAATTAAGAGTGTCCTGCGCCTGCAATAATTTGTTGATGGTCGAATTGGCCTGATCCCAGATATATGCCGCAGGTGCGACTGTATTTTTCAGCATGTTTTCATACTGCTGCAGCTGCGTCTGGTACTGCTGGATCTGTTTAGCCACAGCCTGAACGTTATTGACTGCGCTGATTGTGGTCTGCACCACATTAGTACCATCGATGACAGGGATACCGGCTTTCGCCGGTAATGCCATGATTGACGCCACGAAGGAAGCCAGTAACGCTTTTTTAGCGGCTAAAACGAAACGTTTATTCATCGTCTTGTCCTCTTAGTAGTCAAATGCCTGATAAGGCTTTGTGAATGCCAGGTCTTTAGTGACCATGATATTGAAGCGATAACCCGGACGAATTTCGAGCGTAGGCGCGATATTCAGGTTTTTCTGTACAACCTGCGCAATGGCCTGACCGAATACCTGACCCAGCGCTGCACTCATTTCACTGCTCATATTCGGAGCCTGATTTGAGTTGTTATTGTTCTGGTCGCGATCCTGAGAATAAGCAATTGTCGCGGTGATACCTGACAGCAGCAGAGCGTTACCAAAGATACGGAAGTAATGGTTATTAACCTGATCACGGAAACCAGAATAACCCGCCATGTCTGCGCCCGGCATGGAGCCTAAATCAAGAGCTTTTCCGTCCGGGAACACCAGACGTTGCCAGGCAATCATGACCCCTTCCTGACCATAGGCAACATCGCTTGAATATGTACCTATCACGCGAGTACCGTGAGGGATAAGAAGGTATTTGCCTGTTGCCGAGTCATAAACGTCCTGAGCAACCTGACCAACAATCTGGCCTGGAAGATCAGAGTTAATACCGCTAATCATGACGCCAGGAATGACCCAGCCCGCACGAAGTTCATACTGGCTGTGTGGTGCAGAAACTTTTTCATCCAGTAACCATCTGTCACCCTGCCCTTTCTTACCGAACTGGTTGATGTCATTTCGGGAAACGGAAGCACCACCCACTGATGCCAGCTGCATACCAGTATCGCTGCCGCTATCTGCGCCGCCATTCATAGAGGCCCGGATTCTCTGAACCTGAGCGTCATAACTTGCAGTAGCATCGCCAGCATTGTTCTGTTCCATCTGACGGCGAACGTTAGCGATTTCCTGCAGCATTTCATCGCGGGTTTGCGGTGTATTGCCTGCAGTGGTTGAACGCCCCAACTGGTTAGGCAGGCTCACTTCCGTTTTAGCTTTTACGGCCTCAACAAAATCACGCATTTTATTGCGACGAATCTGGTCTGCTTCTGGATCATTCTGCCGTGGCGATTCCGACCGTTGCGGAACGGGTGGCTGATCTGGATCAGCCACCGGCGCAACGGGAACCGCTGTATAATCTGTGCTCGGTTTGGTTTTATCGTCCTGTTTCGGAATCTCTGGCGGTGTCGCCGGTGCTTCAATAAGCCCGGAACTACCACCTCCCATAACATCCATTGCCATTGCTGAGGTATCGCGGCTGCTGCCGCGTTGAACAGTCGTTTCTGCCGTATCAGACGCGCCCTGGTTGGCACGTTTATTCGCGACGTATGCAACGACAAGGCAGAATGCAGCCACACAGCCTATAGCAATGTACATAGGTCTTTTGTTAACGCGGCGTACACCGGTTTTGTTAGCAACGCCCGGAGAAGCGTCGGGGGACATTTTATCTTGGTCAGCCATCCTTTATTCCTCGCGAGTCCATGGGCCTGCCGGGTATGCTTTGCCGTCTGTTGCCAGAGCGAAGCCACGGCTTAACGTGACGCCACCAACATACGTTGTGACCTGGTAGAGGTTTGGCGCGACGGTATTCACGACATAACCAAGAGTGGTCCCTGAATTTGCCAGGGCGCTCTGAGGCTTACCGTCTTTCGTGAACTCAATAACGGCATAACCCCGCGACCGAAGACGTTGAACAAGTGCCGAGCCGAACTGATCTTTGGCAGGCTGTTTCATCGTGAACGTAGTACGTCCCGGAGGATACAGCGCTGCCAGATGCGCAACGGTGTTATCTGCCATGCTCGTAGAGGCGAACATATTGGCATTCGAATAGTTGCCATAACCCGAAGAGACACAGCCAGTCATTAACAGGCTTGCGGCCAGCACCATAGCAGAGGTTAATTTCATTGCTGCTTTCATTATTAGCCCCTTGTGATAGTCACTTTTTCCTGGCTCGAACCGACGCCAATTACCAGATATGCCTTGTCAAACAGGCCATCGACAATCGTTCTGTCTCCCTGGGTACGCAGGTTTACCTGCTGTGTTTCGTCTTTAGAGAACAGCCCACCTTCTTTACGCACAACCAGAAGGATTGGGGTTTCGCCAGAAGAAATCGTTTTAGGGAACTGGATAATGGTTTTGACGCCATCGTTATATACACGTACCGGTTTCCAGCTGGCAGAACCGCTGATTTCGTAGTTGAAGTCCAGATTCCCCAGGTATTCACCTGTTTGAGGAATTGTGTTGTCACGCAGATGCTTGGCTTCACGCGTCCGAATGGCATCCCATTTAGCCTGCGCGTCTTCCGGGTAGGTAAATGACACATACGGCATAAATTTGGTGCGGCTGGTTTTAACTCGCATACGATAAGTGCGGCGGTCAGTCGTCACTACCAAAGAGGTATCAAGGCCCACATCAAGCGGTTTGATGATCAGATGCAGCTGCTGCGCGGCACCAGAACCGGTGATTGAAGGAGATACCGTTACGCGTGGATCACCAACGTCGATATTGTTGACGTTTTCTCCGGGCTGCAAAGCCACATCGCACAGCTGCAGTACGGCACAGACAATCTGCGTCTGGCCCGTTGTATACACGTAACTGATTGCACCGTCCGGCCCTGCAAATGGTTTACTGGTTACGCTGCCAGCACCGGTCTGCCATTTCTGGCCGATACCAATAGCTGCTCGTTCCTGCGGTGTGAGTGATGGCTCATTGTTAGAGAAATATTGGTCGGCCAGCGGATCACTACCGGGAGCCGCATTAGCCAGAAGCGGTAAGCTCAAAATTAACGCTGAGATAATTGACTTTTTCATGTGTCGGCCCCGAATTTACAGTTGTTTTGACCAGTTAAAATCTTTAATGAAAATACGATGTGGGTTCATCACATCATTGTTTTCGTTAATTTTTGCGTTCAGATTAGTGTTCTGATAAACGTTGACCAGTGCTCGCATACGGACCGGTGGGTTTTTTAACGTACCGTCGCGGTTACGTGTTGTCTCAATCCAGTCAACCTGCCAGGTATCTGGCGTTTGCTGCAGTACGGAAATCAGCTCATTGCTGACCATTTCCGTTTTTGCACGGGTGAAAGGATTACGTTCTTTCGAACCATTCAGATATTCATTCGCTTTTGTTGTGGCGGGATCATCCGGGAACAAAAACGCGTAGGTGCGCAATACAGACTTACGCTGTAGTTCACCATCTGGCGTAACCGTTCTGATGTGATCGATAAAGTTCCATACAGCGGTGCGATAGTCGTCGATCTTGGCTGGCGGCAAGCGGTCTGCTCTTGTCAGGCTGACGTAGTTACCTGCCTTGTCCTGTTCATAAACCATCGGGACAGTTTTCGACTGGCTCCCGATGTAAGTAATCCCACCCACAGCGGCCAGACCGATAAGCAGACCCGCTACACCAATGAAAATACCCAGCGCCCCGAACTGCTGCACATGGCCCATGTGGATATTCCATGAACGACGTGCATTGAGATACGGATTAGGGCTATCAGGCTGAGGGTTTTTTTTACCGTTAAAAAGTTTCATGCAGCGACCTCATACTCATAATCATTTAAGTCCAGACCCTTAGTGCGTAGCCATTCATCTACCCAGCCATCACCGTATGTTTCGGACAGTTGTTTAACTGCATCGATTGAATCGGGATCAGTAGCTCCAACAAATGCCAGCGCAAGCGGCCCCAGCGCGAGCTGATACAGGCGGCGTCCTTCTTCGGATACGTAGTAGTAATCGCGTTTTGGTACGGCAGACGCGATGATTTCAATCTGACGGCGATTAAGCCCCATATTGATATACAGAGGCATGGCTTCTTCCTGCAGGGCGTTGCTGTTTGGCAGGAAGATTCGGCAGGCAGTTGACTCAATAATGACATCGAGAATGCCAGAGTTGGCCGCATCACTAAGCTGTTGAGTTGCCATAAGAACAGAGCAGTTTTTCTTCGCCATGGATTTAAGCCAGTCGCGGATTTTGCCCCTGAATTCTGGATGACCCAGCATGAGCCAGGCCTCATCAAGGATGATGAGTGTTGGGCGACCATCCAGAGATTCTTCAATGCGACGGAAGAGATAGAGCAGCACCGGCAGCGCGTATTTCTGATCCATGTTCATGAGGTGTTCAATCTCAAAGGTCATGAAGTCAGAAATATCAAGGCCATCTTCTTCTGCATCGAGCAGATGCCCCATGTTGCCATCAATGGTGTATTGCTTGAGCGCCTCACGAACGACATTGTTCTGTACCGTGACCGTAAATTCAGACAGGGTTTTCGAATGAGTCTCAGACATACTCTTAATGGCGTCAGCAATCGCGTTTCGCATCGGTGCATCAACCTTAACCCCGTTCAGGATCAGAATGGCTTCAATCCATTCCATCGCCCATGTACGGCGGGTAGGAGTATCCAGTCGTGATAAAGGAGCAAATGCCAGCTGGTTATCATCACCGGCAATCGTGAAATGCTTCCCGCCTACGCCCTTGCAGGTTGCAAGCATCGACAGACCTTTGTCGAAAGTGAAAATGCGCGAGTCAGCATAACGTCGCCACTGCATAGCGATTAACGCCAGATGGGTAGATTTACCGGCACGGGTTGGTCCGAACATGAAAGCGTGGCCGAGGTCACGAACATGCAGATTAAGTCGGAATGGCGTATTCCCTGACGTAACACAGTGCGTTAACGGCGGTGCGCCTACTTCGAACATCGGACTTGGGGCTTTGTTTTCGCCCGGCCAGATAGTGCTGGTCGGTATCAGGTCGGCAAGGTTAAGGGTATTTACCAGCGGGCGCCGCACATTTTCAACACCGTGGCCCGGTAAGGAACCAAAGTAGGCATCCATCGTGTTAACGGTTTCAATTCGAGCAGCGAAGCCGGTATTGTTAACAGCCTTGCGCATAAACTCTGCTGCTGCTTCGACCTTCTGACGGTCCTCATTCATCAGGACAATAACACTGGTGATGTAACCCTGGCTGACCAAACCGGAGTTAGTCTCTGCAATAGCAGAAGACGCATCGTTGACCATAGACAGTGCGTCTTCATCAACGTAGCCGTTATTGGTATTGAACAGCTGAGACATAAAACCGCGTACTTTCTGTTTCCACTTCCTGCGGAATGCCGTCAGCTTTGAAATGGCTTCGTGAGCATCGAGGAAAATAAAGCGCGTTGACCAGCGGTATTCACATGGCTGTTCGGCCAGCTTACTGAGAATGCCCGGATAAGATTCAGACGGGTAGCCTTCAATCGCCACAACCTGAATGAAGTTCTTCCCGATACGCGGCGTAATGCCAGGAATAAGCTCCTGACCTCCAATGAGGCTATCCAGGTAAATAGGGTTATTTGGCAGACGTATAGGATGTTGCAGGCCCGTAATGCAATACTGCAGGTACTCCAGCTGCTGATCCATCGTTGCAATGGAGCCATCTTCCTGCACGACTTTCACGCCGTTCAGCCGTTCAATCGAAACAGCCTGCGAAAGGTTTGCCTGAATTATGCTGATTTCATGCTTAAATTTTTCGATGAGATTAAGCGTAGCGTCTTTGTCGGTAGAGGCTTCGCGATCGTCATCAAACATCAATTCGGTGAATTTACTTTCTGCCAGCGCAGGCGGGAACCAGGTGAAGGTAACGATAAAGCACCCTTCATACAGTTGCCCCATCTTTTCAAACAGACGGCGACGTTCTTCATCGATGGCAGCGGAAACACGGTCGGGAAAGTGCGAAGCGTTTCGGTCACTGTATGACGGAGCCGGACTACGCATTGCATCAACGTGCATCATCCAGCCGTTGCCGAGTCTGCCAATCGCTTTATTAATGCGAAATGAGACAAGCTCTCTTTCCTGATCGGTCGAACTCGCGTTGTCAGCACCTTTAAAAAAGAATGACGCCATAAAGGAACCGTTCTTACATACGATCACGCCATCATCAACAACAGCGGCGTACATAAGCATGTCGGCTACAGCTTCATCCTCCGAGCGATTTTTTTTAAGGTGATATTCCTTCACCATACGCAAATAGAAAGCCAGCATCATGCCAAGCAAGATCAGACCTATCAGCGCAACTAAGACAGGAATTACGGTATTCATTTTTTCACCCTTTCATAACGTTTGCCTTGGGTTCCTGTATTTTTGCGGAACGGCGTAGCACGGGGTGCATAATACGGCTGGCTGTATTTGAGGCTACGCAGATAAACATGGCGCAACATCGGATCTGATTTAGCCATTTTCCTTAACAGGAAAAGTGCTCCCCCCCAAATCCCGATGCCTACACCGGCAGCGATCCAGTCTTGTGATGTAAAGATAAGGACCGCTGCCAGCAGGATTGAAAACATAACCAATTCACGGTCCCCGCCCATGAAGAGGTTCGTTCTTGAAGCCGCCCTACGAATGGGGATCGTGCGTAATGCCATGGTTATGCCACTCCCCCTGTTTTAGAGCTGGTCAGCATTGCTGCCAGTTCTGCACCCTGCCCAGTGATTGCAGACAACGTGTTTTGAGCCGCAACCAGGAAGCTAAGAACAAGAACGATGAAAATCAGAGTACGAAGGAACCCGTTCATATCACCGCCGAAGATCAACATCGCGCCTGCACCTACCAGGCCGATAATGGAAGCGGTATATGCAAATGGTCCTGTAACAGAAGTACGGATGTTGGTCATCCAGTCATCGAACGGCAGGCCACCGCCTGATGTGTTTGACGCCAGAGCAGGTTCAGCTGCCATGAAAAACAGCATCGCGCCCAAAAATGCAATAAAGGCGTGTTTGCTGAGATTGAAGTGGGAAAGACCTGTTTTCATTAAATAACCCCTTACTAAGGTTGTTCTGGAACGATTTGAATAAGGTTGAGCTTTATGGCCTGCCCGATGGCCTGAGTCTCGTTGCTGTGTGTGGTAGATATGTCCTCCATTTTTTAAGCTGCAATGAGCTGGGAAATGTATTCCCCGTTTTCATAACCCTGAATCTCGCGGATTTCTTTAATCCGGCGACCCTCAGAAGTTTTAGAAATCTGGACGATCACGTTGACCGCTTCGCCGATTACCGGCTCAATTTCTCGCGGAGCAAACGGGTTACGTGAAATCAGTGAACGCAGACGCGTGAGAGCAGAAAGCGTGTTGTTGGCGTGAAGTGAGGCCGCGCCGCCCTCATGCCCGGTGTTCCAGGCGTCAAGCATATCGAGGGCTTCCGGGCCGCGTGTTTCACCTACGAAAATACGGTCAGGTCGCATACGCAGGATCAGACGAAGAATGTCTGTCATGGTGACGTCAACGGTGGTGTGATACTGAACAAAATTTTGCGCGGCGCACTGCAGTTCGCCCGTATCTTCGATAATGCAGATACGCTCGTCTGGAAACTGACGAACTATTTCAGCAATGATGGCGTTTAACAGCGTTGTCTTCCCTGAACCAGTACCACCAATAACCAGAATATTTTTATGCGCGGCAATTGCGCGACAAATAAAATCAGCCTGCGCCCTGGTCATTACGCCTTTATCTACATATTCATCCAGAAGGAAAATGCGTGAGGCTTTCTTACGAATAGCAAAGGTTGGACCTGCAACCAGTGGCGGCAGCTGACCCGCAAAACGGGAACCATCAATAGGGAGTTCACATTCAAGAAATGGCGATTTGTGATCGATAATCTTTTTGTGAAAGCCCGCGATAGTTTGAAGAATGGTTTTTGAACGTTGTACAGGCACTGTTCCCATGCAGAACATAGGCTGACCGAATTTCTCACGCCACAGCTTGCCATCCGGGTTGAGCATGATTTCCAGCGTTTCAGGATCTTCCAACGCTTCCATCAAACTTGGCCCCATGTCCCTTTTGAGCTTTTCTATCGCTCTTAAATCAACGGAATCTACAGCGTCCATAATTCCTCTTTTTCTTTACACAGCTTTTACAATAGAAATTACGGCAAACGATATACCGAAACAAACTTGCAAGCAAGAGTTAATCCAGCATTAAAGCGAAATTATTGGTGGTTCGAAGACGGGGAAAGGGGATGTTTTTTAGCGGCTAAAATCTGCATCCCTGCAGAACCATCCTTTTCTGGCGTTAACTGTCTTTCTTTTCCTGCATTTTTTCCAGCATTGCCTTTGCTTCCTGCCCTAACTTCTGGCGAGCCTGATCACTCCACATACGTACCCGAAAGGCTTGCTGTTCGGAAAGTATGACGGACACTCTTACATAGCCAGGGGGAAGGCTCTTAACAGGTTTTCCATCAGCCATCAGCATAAGGCTGTGTTCATCAAGATCAGTTGTTTCAAGGAGAACAGGAAGGGCTACATCGAGGGCATTAGCAATGGATTCCATCACCCTTAAAGATGGGTTCGCTTTTCCATTTGTTAGGTCCGACAAAAAAGAGATTGAAACCCCAGCTTTTTGGGAAAGCTCCTGCTTTGTCATACCTCTTTCTTCAAGCAGTCTGAGGATGTTAGTAAAAAAAATTAGGTTGTACACGATACGCTTACGCCTCGATGTAAATTTTAGCGGCTAAAATGTTGACCGAATCAAATTGTTTAGCTAAACTCTATATTCCCTAGTCACAGAGATAGAGATCTGCATATGAAAAATCTTAATCGTTTTCAGTTTATCGGAAATCTAACAAAAGACACAGAGTTACGGTATACAGCAAAAAGCACACCGATCGCAATTTTCGATATAGCGGTTAACGGGAGCTATAAAGAACAGGAAAGCGGTGAAGTCAAGGAATATACCGACTTTTTCCGTATCAAGGTATGGGGTAAGGCTGCAGAAAACGCTGCAAAGTTCCTGGGGAAAGGTTCGCAGGTTTTTGTAGAAGGTTCTATGCGTAACACTCAGTATGAATCGAACGGCCAAAAAGTGTATGGCATCGATTACATTGCTGAGAATATCCAGTATTTAAATACAAAATCCCCGGCAAGCAGTCCCGCAGCTGCAGGTAATGAAAACTGATTGATGGGGCAAGATGGTATAGAATGGAAGGCCCGATGAGGGCCTTTTCTCAATGCGCTGTCAAAGCGGCGAGGCATTTATGACTAAAGAAGAAAAAGACGCTCAACTTGAACAGCTAAAAAAAGCTGCACAGGCACAGCGCACCAAATCAGTAGAAAAGAAAAACTCTTCTAATCAACTTTCGCTTTTTGATATAGCGCCTTGGCCGGACTCTATGAGAGCCTTGCCGAACGATTATGCCCGTTCAGCGCTTTTTACAGTCAAAAACAAACGCCAGCCGCGAGAAGCACTGCAGAAGAAAGAAATCTATCACATTAATAAAGACATCCGTATCACCTATACCGGGCTTGAACTGCGTGCCGATGACGACGAACTGGTCTGGCAGCAGGTTCTGGAGTACGCCAAGAGAAAACCTATAGGTGCTCCAATTACGTTTAGTTTCTATGAACTCTGCCAGGATCTTGGTTGGTCTTATAATGGCCGTTACATCGAAAAGGCAGAAGAATGCTTAACTCGGTTACAGGCTACTGCAATGCAGTTTATCTCTGATCGTATCGGCCAGCTGGATTCGGTTTCGTTGATAGGTCGTTTTAAAGTGTTAGATAGGGGAAAGCGTTCTTCACAATGCGAAGTAATCATTGATAAAGAAATGATTCTTCTTTTTGCTGATGGACATTATTCAAAGTTTGTTTGGGAAAAGTACCGAAAACTGTCTCCCACTGCCCGCCGCTTGTTTGACTATTTCAGTTCCCACCGTGATCCGTATCCAATGAAACTGGAAACGTTTCGTCTTATGTGCGGTTCTGAAACATCTACGCCACGTAAGTGGAAACAACAGGTTAGTAAGGCTTGTGATGAACTTAATGAAAGCGGATTGGTTTATAACGCCTTCGTCAATGGTTCATTAGTTGGTTGCCAACGGTCCAATCCTGAGCCGATCAAAGCTCCTGACGGGAAAGACGGTGAAGGCGACGGAGAGTGATGTTCATGACATTTGAGGTACGCATTATGACATATGAGGTACGCTCAAAAAGTTTAGCTGCACAATTTATCAGCAAAAAAAAGTTTAGGTCGTGTTTAGCTCATTCTGGTAATTGAACTTGTGTATTTTATCCACGGAATCTGTGGATAAGTGTGTTATTAACCCGGAATTATCACGACATATGAGGTACGCTTTAACGACATATGAGGTACGTGTTGGCGACATTTGAGGTACGCTTTCATGACATTTGAGGTACGCTTTAACGACATATAAGGTACGCCATTATGACATTTGAGGTACGCTTTTATGACATATGAGGTACGCCTGTGGATGAAATTTATTATAAAATTCAATACGTTAAACGCCTTTTCCACAGCCCTCTAACCAGATCTTTAACCTGATCCTTAACCGATCCTCTAACCAATTTTAACCAATAAAAACATAACCTTATTTTTAACCGCGTCTAACGACGCCCCCGAAGGGGGAAACCCCCCTTCTCAATCCCTCCCGGCCGCAAGCGGCCTCCCCCCCCAGGGGCAAGCCCCTCGACCGCAAGCGGTCTTCACCCCAAACCAAAATGACTCACTCGCTTCGCGAGCTTAGGCCGCTTCGCTCTGCCAGAGATAAATCTCTGGCGCAGTCCCACTAACCAACGTGCAAAGCATCTGGCCGTTAAAGGATTTCTGCTCCGGGCCTTAAAAGGCCCAAAGCAGAAACCTTAACGGATGATGTAACTACTTAATAACTCACTCGCTACGCGAGCATAGGCCGCTTCGCTCTCGGCAAAGTACCTTTGCCGGGCATAGATACTCGCTAGAGATACCAGGCACACTTCGAAATACTGAATGCGCTACAGAACCGGAGGGTTTACGCCAGAAAGAAGGGCTTTAAAGGGATCGTCTTAGGATCGTTATGCGAAATTGGATCATTTTTCGAATGTTCTAAATTGGTGGCTTCATGTTCCATTTTGGTTGCATGGACCGTATTTGATGATATAATGAACACTCAATACTATGATGGAGCGCTGGAATGATTGGTAGCTTTAAGGACGGCCAGAACGGTGAGCTTGCAACGTTCTACGTGCATGGGACACGGAGCGCAAAGATACCGGCCATCATTGAAAAGCCGCTTCGCCGTAAGCTGTCTCTTCTGGCCGCTGCCAGCAGTGAAAAATCATTGTTCTCGCCGCCCGGTAACAATTATGAACGCTTGCAGGGTAATCTCGCTGGATGGTCAAGCATTAGGGTGAGCATTCAGTGGCGTCTAATCTTTCGCTGGCGCGATGGCCATGCTTACGACATTTATCTCGATCCACATAAGTACCGCTAGGGGGGAATATGGATACGATCACCGCAGAACCAACCACTGTAGGCGAAATGCTGTCAGAAGAGTTTTTAAAGCCGCTGAACATCACCCAGGCAGAGCTGGCGCTGGTAATGGGTGTGTCCCGTAAAGTTATCGGCCAGATAATCAATAACAGCCGCCGTATCAGCGTAGCAGAAGCCTCACAGCTGGCCGTATTGTTCCAGACTGATGAAGATTTCTGGATTAACCTGCAGGCCGCTCATGACCGTTGGGAGAGCCGAAATATTATAGCGAATAACCATTTCCGCCCTATTCAGGATCTGCTCGCGGAGGCAGGTTGATGATCAATTACGTAGAAATAGCCCGGAGCTGGCGATTACAGAACCCGGAACATGCCGATAGCGGCATAGTGCTTATCTGGAATGATGCGGTTTACGGCTGGAAAAACTGTCTGCGTGACCCTCAACATGAAAGACCTGGTGCAATAGCTATTGATTCCAGTGAGCATATTTTTATTGCCGAAGGTGGTAACGAGTATGATGGTGCGAAGTGTTGGGTTGTTTTGGAAAATAAGAAGGAACTTATATGAATGATAATGCGCATTTTGAAACGGTATTTACGACATTCCCGTTACTTCACTTTGGAATGATTGTTGCCGCTTTGTCGTATATAACTTTTGCGGTAATGATGAATTTCATCAAGCGTAGTCAATTTTTAAAGAAAGTTTTAGATGGTAAGTATGATCTACCTGGAAATGATGATAATGAAGAAGAGGTCTGGAAGAAGGAACCATTTTTAAGTTTTATAAAATGGGACAGAAAACGCTGCATTATCCAGTCAATAGTATCTGCCGTTTTCTTTGTTTTGATTATTGCATCATTTATTTATTATCTGCTTGAGGTGGGGACAAAAAAGGATTTATATTTGTTTGTGTTTACTTTTTCATTACTTGCAAGTTTTCACAATTTAATAAAGTCAATTCACGCAATGATTGACGCCAAGAAAATGAATAAAGATCTCAAAGAGAATATAAGTGCTGATTTGTTTAATTCACACTTCACAAAATTTATTAAAGCAGAAGGTATTTATTTATACTGTTCTCTATTTTTTGATATTGCATGTATCATTGTTATTGGGTGGTTGCTGTATTCAGAATTTGTCGGGAAATAGAATAAAACACTTCACATTATAGGACAAAATGTCCTATAATGTTTGTGAAGGCCGGGTAAGTCACTCAGGTCAATTACCGGAGAACTCCGATGAAAGATGTACTTAAGAACCTCCCTCCCCTTGTCGATACTGTAACTGTTAAGGTTGCTAACGTTACTAAGTACGACGATCACCAGGTAGAAATTCGCGAGGCTGATACCAATCTTCTTATCTGGCGCGCATGGGATTTTGAACCGGACTTTGAATATAATTTTAAGCAGCAGCTGCAGCGCTTCATTAAAAACTGATTTGCAAACTGGCCCGCATAGCGGGCCTTCTTAAATTTATTCAGCTCTTAGATAAAAAGGAAATATGATGACAAATAAAATTGGCCCAACAGTTTATAAGTTAGTTTATGAGTATTCGAATCAATCCGAACACCCTCTTAACGAGAGCGACAATGATGCAATGGCTGAATACTTTAACGATCTCGTCAAGCGCCTTGTCGGTGGTGATGCGATAGATGCAGATACAATGCTGAGACTTGCTAAGGAATACAATATTGACGTTCTACGCGTACCAGAAATAGCCCGTTTCCTTAGCAAGTGGGGGCTTGATGAATAAGTAAGCAGTTTTGATATAAGCAATAAAAATGGTTTTATTAAGTGTTGAGGTATAGGACAAAATGTCCTATACTATTTGTGAAGGCCGGGTAAGTCACTCAGGTCAACTACCGGAGAACTCCGATGAATAATGAAGTTATCGTTACTGCTCGTAAACTTACAGATTATGAAGAACGCCTGATGTTTATGCCGAAATTCTTCGGCCAATACTGGCTTTTGGTGGAAAATCACACTTATAAGTGGATGCGTAAATTAAGTCCTGAAAATAAAAGCCAATATTTAAGTAGTGCGCTGGATAAAATTGAAGCCCATTATGATGGTGGTGAGTGGGATTTTTATGAACTTTCAAATGGTGGTTATTTTATGGCACCAAACAGCCGTGAACATTACCGTATTTCTGTCCAGGGTAATTACTTTGACGGTTTGTTAAGCGCAGAAGCTGCAGGTATGGTGGCAACCAGTTTTGTGCTGGCCCAGCTTGCTAATTCTAATCTGCCATTTTCAGAAAGATGCAGTGCTTATTATCATCAGCTGTTTGATTACGCCAGCGGGCATCAAGAATATGCGCAGTTCCGTGCGGCCATCGATTAAGTGAGTCTTTATCCCCTGCTCTGCAGGGGATTTTTCAGGGGTTTAATATGTCCAAACATTATCCTGGCGATGACTCTCGCGATCAGCAAATGGAAGCCATTGCGCAGCAGCTGCCGGACGACCATCGCATTCTGGACGCGGCGTACTCAGCGCTAATTGATTTGAATAAAGCCTGTATGACCGGTGATCTGCAACAGCGTCATGATGCTGTGTACCGGTTTGAAGCCTGTATCTGGAAAATGAACGGTAAAACCTTCTTTGGGTGTAATGCCGGTGAACATGAAGCGGCTCATGTTATCAGTGAATATTGCCGTGCTGATGACGGTAGCGTTCCTATGTGGGGCCAGCACGGTGATTTTATCATCGAAAGTTTCAGTGGTATGCGAGCAAGGGTTAAGGTCGAAGCCGGATGTATGATGGGGTATCTTTCCACCTCGTTTCATGCCGTTGATTTAGGCGCACCCTTTGTATCCGAAACAGGGTATCGTTCGCATTTTGTTAGGCTTTCAGAAGTCAGACCTGGAGAAACCGTTGATGCACATGTATCCCGCGTATTTCAAAGCCTGATTGACGCCAGAAAGAAACCTGCTTTTATCGCTGCTGATTCCCGTGACAGGCTGGCATCTGAGCCTTTGCCTGATTGGTTAAAATCCCTTTCGCCTCCCCCTGACAGAACGCCTCTAACGCTCCCTGACGGCTTTGTTAGGGTTGAGGCGTTATTACCCGCCTCTAAAGCATTTATCGCCCGTAAATGGGCTGTAGCAGCCCAGGAACGCATTACAGCTGTTATGCAGAGAGAACGGGAGGCTGAAAGAGAAGCTATGAGGGCCGAAAGCGAACGGCGCAAGCAGCTGGCAAAGGAACGTCCCAAAGAATACAAAGATAGGATGATTACCGTTGAGCGCTACAAGGAATTTTACGTTGGTGCTCGATGTGAAATCGTGAGTGTGCATCATCCGGTGTTTGCTAAAAATATTGGCACTATTGTAAAAATCGTTACGATATACGATTCAGGATGCGTGGAGGCGCATGAAGATAAGCCTATACGTTATAGAATCAACCGTCGCGGAACTCAGGTAGTGGATTTTGACCCTACTTGCGTTCGTACTTTTTACAATGTTGATCAACTGAAATTACTGGAAGACAACAAAACAGGTGAATCGTGAATGCAAACTAAACCCTACCCTGTCTCAATCAGGTCAGAATGTTTTTTACCCTTTGGTGCGGGATGGGTTTGTCCGACGCCAGAAGAAATTCGTACTTTGATGCAGATAGCAGAGCTAACAGGAAGCAAAGCAGCCACACTGACCGGACTGAAAGACAGTCGAACCGTCAGGCGCTGGATTGGGGGAGATACCCCCATTCCTTTTTCGGCCTGGGCTATCCTGGTTGAATATGCCGGATTGGGTAAAATCTGGAAGGTGTGAAAAGAATTTTAGCCGCTAAAATTGCAGGATAGGACAAAATGTCCTATAATATTTGTGAAGGCCGGGTAAATCACTCAGGTCAGCAGCCGGAGAATTCCGATGAAAAATACACTTATCCATACCCACTGCAAGCGTTGCGGCTGCAGTCTCACCATGCTTAAACATAGCGTTTTTGGTGCAAATTCATTAAAGGCTGAATTAGGCCAAATTTGTGCTGAATGTCTTACGCCAGAAGAAAATCAACGTATCAGTAAAGAAATCATGGAGCTTGCTGTTCGGCGCGTATGCCAGCCAACATTAACGCTTCATCGCAGAGGACACTAGCTAACCGGTTCAGTGTCTGAATCCAGCAGGAGGCCAGTATGACCAATGTCGTTAAATTTCCTCGTCAAGAGGACAGTAAACCGCAGCAGGGCCAGCCGGTCGAGAATGCTGCCGGTCAAACATCAGGGAGCGCCATGCGTAATATCATGCATGGAGTCATTGGTGCGGTGTACATGGTGCTGGTCATTCTATGGATTCCTGTTCGCTTCCTGCTGATCGCGAACGTTGTCATTCAGTTTTTCAAAATGATGTTTAAATGGAGTGATGGCCCGTTTGCTGCAGCCTGGCCGTTTGTGATCAGTTTCTTTGTACTGGCAGCCCTGACTTACATTATGGCTACATGGAAGCCCAAAGCGCCGTAATACTAATCAGCTGTCATTTATGCTGGGGACACAAAATGATTTATGCAGGTGTTTTGAAGCCGTTTGTGGGAGCTATCAGCGTCGGCTTTTTGATTTCGCTTATCATTGTAATTTGGTTAATGTGGCGTTATCGCAAGTGGGGTAAGGATCGGTTTCTTACTGAGAGTCTGGTGATATTGGTTGTATTTATTGCTAGTTTAATCACAGTGTTTCTGTTACCAACTTACAACGATGAAGACGTGAAATATGGCGAGAAGCTATCCAGCTGCAGGATGATTGAAGAAAATGCCTTCAATGGTTCTTTTAATGAAAATGTCAATAAAATCAATTGCGATGGCGTGATCACAAATATTCCTGTCAGTACGTACCAAAAAATGATTTACGCATATCAGGAAAAGAATAAAGGAGGTTAGCTTTGGCCGGAACTTCATTCAGACTCAGAAGGTTTATTGTAGGTAATGCTGTATGTCGGTTTCTTTTGCAGAGACAATTTTATGTGTTCCTGACGTGGGGAGTGATCACCTTCTTGCAGGCTGTTCTCTTTGCATTAGCCGGTGAATACAGGTATTCCCTGATTTTCCTTTTTGTGTCTGCTCTTACTCCTGGTCTGGCCCCGAACGACAGCTTTGCCGAACCCTTAAAGAGCAAGAACGCGGCGATACGCGCCCTGGCTACGTATGGAAGTCGGCATTACAGGAAATGTCGTTTACTGTGCCTGTTGGCAGTCATATTGATGATGGTGAGCATCATAAAATAAACCGGCTAAGCCGGTTTTTTTTTACTCATTTCTTGTCATTACCTTTTTGTTTAGCTAAACTCATGTATAGCTAAACACGGAGGGCGTTATGACAAAGATTTTAACTACCGCAGAACACAATCAAGCGACAGCTGATCTCGCCACATTAACCGCTATCGTTGAGAACTACGCAGTTACCCACCCCAAGAAACATGGCTGGAGTACCCTGGGCGCATTTTGTATGCCTGCAGTTTTCGTTCTTGTTGTTGGATACCACACCATGAAGGATATTGATCCAGGGGTCTGACGCTCAGTGGAACGAAAACTCACGTTAAGGGATTTTGGTCATGAGATTATCAAAAAGGATCTTCACCTAGATCCTTTTAAATTAAAAATGAAGTTTTAAATCAATCTAAAGTATATATGAGTAAACTTGGTCTGACAGTTACCAATGCTTAATCAGTGAGGCACCTATCTCAGCGATCTGTCTATTTCGTTCATCCATAGTTGCCTGACTCCCCGTCGTGTAGATAACTACGATACGGGAGGGCTTACCATCTGGCCCCAGTGCTGCAATGATACCGCGAGACCCACGCTCACCGGCTCCAGATTTATCAGCAATAAACCAGCCAGCCGGAAGGGCCGAGCGCAGAAGTGGTCCTGCAACTTTATCCGCCTCCATCCAGTCTATTAATTGTTGCCGGGAAGCTAGAGTAAGTAGTTCGCCAGTTAATAGTTTGCGCAACGTTGTTGCCATTGCTGCAGGCATCGTGGTGTCACGCTCGTCGTTTGGTATGGCTTCATTCAGCTCCGGTTCCCAACGATCAAGGCGAGTTACATGATCCCCCATGTTGTGCAAAAAAGCGGTTAGCTCCTTCGGTCCTCCGATCGTTGTCAGAAGTAAGTTGGCAGCAGTGTTATCACTCATGGTTATGGCAGCACTGCATAATTCTCTTACTGTCATGCCATCCGTAAGATGCTTTTCTGTGACTGGTGAGTACTCAACCAAGTCATTCTGAGAATAGTGTATGCGGCGACCGAGTTGCTCTTGCCCGGCGTCAACACGGGATAATACCGCACCACATAGCAGAACTTTAAAAGTGCTCATCATTGGAAAACGTTCTTCGGGGCGAAAACTCTCAAGGATCTTACCGCTGTTGAGATCCAGTTCGATGTAACCCACTCGTGCACCCAACTGATCTTCAGCATCTTTTACTTTCACCAGCGTTTCTGGGTGAGCAAAAACAGGAAGGCAAAATGCCGCAAAAAAGGGAATAAGGGCGACACGAAAATGTTGAATACTCATACTCTTCCTTTTTCAATATTATTGAAGCATTTACCAGGGTTATTGTCTCATGAGCGGATACATATTTGAATGTATTTAGAAAAATAAACAAATAGGGGTTCCGCGCACATTTCCCCGAAAAGTGCCACCTGACGTCTAAGAAACCATTATTATCATGACATTAACCTATAAAAATAGGCGTATCACGAGGCCCTTTCGTCTTCAAGAATTTTATAAACCGTGGAGCGGGCAATACTGAGCTGATGAGCAATTTCCGTTGCACCAGTGCCCTTCTGATGAAGCGTCAGCACGACGTTCCTGTCCACGGTACGCCTGCGGCCAAATTTGATTCCTTTCAGCTTTGCTTCCTGTCGGCCCTCATTCGTGCGTTCTAGGATCCTCCGGCGTTCAGCCTGTGCCACAGCCGACAGGATGGTGACCACCATTTGCCCCATATCACCGTCGGTACTGATCCCGTCATCAATGAACCGGACTGCCACGCCCTGAGCGTCAAATTCCTTTATCAGTTGGATCATATCGGCAGTGTCGCGGCCAAGACGGTCGAGCTTCTTAACCAGAATGACATCACCTTCCTCCACCTTCATCCTCAGCAAATCCAGCCCTTCCCGGTCTGTTGAACTGCCGGATGCCTTATCGGTAAATATAGGGGACGGTAGAGAAAACGGACAAAATCGTACGCTAAGCATGCGGCCTGTCAGGTTGAGGCCATAGAGTTTGACGTTTAGGCGTCAGATAATGCAGAAAGCGGCCCTAGTCTGACGCGATGCCAGTGAGCCGACTGACGCCCAGTTGAGGTATAGCCTAGATTGACATGCGCGATGCAACCCTTAACTTGCTTGCACCTATCGTTTCCATGCTAGCTTTATCGTAACGCTAAGGAAGCTCTGAAAAAGCCCATGTTTCGCGAAATCACCGCTCTGTAACCCGCATGGTTGCTGGGATGCATTTCTCGAGCGGGGGCTTTTTCAGACCTTCCTTAGCTTAGCGTACGATTTTTTCCGA
>NZ_JBKFZW010000007.1:0-5154 GCF_046521475.1 Enterobacter sp. CPE_E890
CCTCTACAAATAAAACTTTGCTTTTTAAAAGGTTAACATTTTGGGATTGTATTTTTTCCATTATCGGATCTCCCATTTTTCTTCAGAAGATAATTTGACCTCTGAAAGTGTGAAAGAGTTAATTATAGATTTTTTCTTATTATCTGAGTATCCAATCCTAGTATATGAAACATCAGACTCGCTAATGGAACCACTAGAGAATAGATTGGCAGCACCATTGACGACATCTGAGCTGTGAGTGGTTATGAATATCTGATTGTTGTTTTTAAGTGATTGATCTACAAGTGTTTTTATTATTGATGGGATGAGTGAATAGTGTATCCCGTTTTCAATTTCGTCAATGAGTATTATTCCGTTTTTGGTACTGTACGATACAACTAGGATTGTAAGTAATTTGCCGACACCCTCGCCCATAGCAGAAAGACCAACAAGTTTGTTTCCGCCAATGTCGAAAATTATTTCAGTTTCTTGGTTAATAATCCCAATTTGAATGTCTTTTATTTTGCTATTTATCGACTTCATACTTTCTATAATGGAGTCTTTGTCTTTGTTTCTAATCAACCCACCCATTACGGAAACCATATTGGCATTGTTTATAGAATTGGAGGTTGTGATAAAGGTTGTTGTTGTAGGATCAGCCTCCTTCCCATGCTTGACTAAATTTGCAGTTATTTGATTTCCATTAATCTGTTGAGTTACCTCTATTTTTATCTGCTTGTTTTTCTCTTGTGTTGCATCATACTTTCTTATTTTTAATACTTCCCCGCCCTTAGAGGATCTTGGCGATATTTTATTTTTGTCTATATTGTCGCTAGATATTGTCCCTATGTTTAGGGTGTTGGAATTAATGCCTTCAACAGATATTTTTGTTTCTAGCTTTTGCCCGTTATTATTGGTTGTTTTTATTGTTATATCTTTGCTTTTGTCAAAATCTCTAAAGTAAGATGACCAAAGTTCATTATTAGTTAAATCTGGGATCCCACCTCTAAAAACGATAGGTTTTAATAAGCAGTCAGGAGATTCTATGTCGTTGCTTATGAAGATTGAATCAAGTATCGAGGTTTTTCCTTTCCCGTTCTTTCCCGCAATTATGTTTACTCTTTTTAAATTTGATAACTTCAGTGATTCTATTATCTTGAAATTTGATATCTCAATGTCTTTTATCATGAACAAATCCTTTTTGTATGCGATTGTTTTTGTTCTTCTTGCCACGATGGTTCAAGGGATGTATTTTGCTACCTCAGATACAAAAAAACCACCTGGGGAGGTGGTTTTTTCGAAGGGTCAGTAAGTTGGGGAACTTCTGAACCTAGGTAACAGTCTTGTGCGAGACATGTCACCAAATCTGTCCTTCCAGTGTAGCCTCAGTAAGGCTGCCACTTCAAGAACTCCTGATAAATCTCTCGCACATTACCGTTACCAGTGGCTGCTGCCAGTGGTGTTTTTCACGCCTGTCCGGGTTGGACTCAAGACGATAGTTACCGGACAAGGCGCAGCGGTCGGACTGAACGGGGGTTCGTGCATACAGTCCAGCTTGGAGCGAACTGCCTTCCCGGAGCCGAGTGTCAGGCGTGGAATGAGAAACCGCGGCCATAACAGCGGAATGACACCGGTAAACCGAAAGGCAGGAACAGGAGAGCGCACGAGGGAGCCGCCAGGGGGAAACGCCTGGTATCTTTATAGTCCTGTCGGGTTTCGCCACCACTGATTTGAGCGTCAGATTCTGTGATGCTTGTCAGGGGGCGGAGCCTATGGAAAACCGGCAACGCTTGGATCCTTTCTCCGTGTTTTTCTTCCTGCGCACATGTTCTTCTGCCGCTTATCCTCTGAATCTGTGGATAACATAGCTTCCACTCCCGGGCATGCTTGCCCCGCTCGCCGCAGCCGAACGACCGAGCGTAGCGAGTCAGTGAGCGAGGAAGCGGCATATCTCCTGCAGTACATTTTCTGCTGACGCGCCCGTCCCTTATTTTTCACCTGCTTTATGTAGCAGCTATGCCCGCGCCCTTGGCAAGGCGCATTTTTAGCCGATACACTAAGAAGCGAAGAGATCTGACCCGGCTGCGCCCCGAAACCCGCCAACAAGAAACCCGCCAGCAACCACTGACGCGCCTGCACGGCTTTGGTCCAACCCCGCGCCGCCCGGGAAGCTTTTCCCGCCCGTCCCGGCGTTAGCAGGAGGCCGGTTTGTCAGAGAAACGGAACAAGATGCTCACCATGTGGGTGACGGAGGACGAGCACCGCCGGCTGCTCGAACGCTGCGACGGAAAGCAGCTGGCGTCCTGGATGCGGCAGACGTGCCTCGGTGAGAAGCCGGCCCGCGCCGGCAAACTCCCCTCGATCTCGCCGGCGCTGCTGCGCCAGCTTGCCGGCATGGGCAATAACCTGAACCAGATAGCCCGCCGGGTTAACGCCGGCGGCGGTACCGGCCACGACCGGGTGCAGATTGTCGCCGCGCTGATGGCGATCGATGCCGGTCTCGAGCAGCTGCGCCACGCGGTTCTGGCGAAAGGGACCGACGATGATCGTTAAATTCCATCCGCGCGGCCGCGGCGGTGGCGCCGGACCGGTGGATTACCTGCTCGGTAAAGACCGGCAGCGCGAGGGCGCCACCGTCCTGCAGGGACGGCCGGAAGAGGTCCGGGAGCTCATCGACGCCTCGCCGTATGCGAAGAAATACACCTCCGGGGTACTGTCGTTTGCGGAGGCTGACCTGCCGCCCGGGCAGCGCGAAAAACTGATGGCCAGCTTCGAGCGGGTTCTGATGCCCGGACTTGATAAGGACCAGTACAGCGTTCTGTGGGTGGAGCACACCGACAAGAGGCGTCTGGAGCTGAATTTCCTGATCCCCAATACCGAGCTGCTGACGGGAAAACGCCTGCAGCCGTACTTTGACCGCGCCGACCGGCCGCGCATCGATGCCTGGCAGACGGTGGTCAACGGCCGGCTGGGGCTGCATGACCCGGACGCGCCGGAGAACCGGCGGGCGCTGGTCACGGCGGCCGCCCTGCCAGAAACAAAGCAGGAAGCCGCACAGGCCATCACCCAGGGGTTACTGGCCTTAGCCTCATCCGGGGTGCTGAAAACGCGCCAGGACGTCACTGAGGCGCTGGAAAGTGCAGGTTTTGAGGTGGTGCGCACCACCAGAAGCAGTATCAGCATTGCCGACCCGGACGGGGGGCGAAACATCCGACTGAAGGGAGCCATCTATGAGCAGTCTTTTAACGCTGGCGAAGGACTTGGAGCAGAAATCGAAAGCGCAGCAGCTGCATACCGGCGAGATGCTGAAAGCCGCATTCAGCGAGCACGAGCAGTCTGTCAGAGCGGAACTGAGCGCAAGCGCGAAGAGAATCAGCGACGCCATCCGCGCCCACGAAGAGGGTATGAGCTCGGCCATAGAGAAGAACCGGCGGAGCGTGCTGCTGACGGCCGGCCGGACATGGCTCACCATCCTGATGACCTCGGCGCTGCTGATCGCAACGAGCGGGGGCGTGCTGTGGTGGCAGGGCCAGCAGATAACCGACAATTACACGGCCATTCGCCAGCAGGAGGATACGCTGAAGAAACTCACCGTCCGGACGTGGGGGGTGCGCTATCAGGAGAGCAGCGACGGCCGGAAATTCCTTATCCTGCCGCCGGGGATGCAGTCCGAAGCTATCCCCTACGACGGGACGACCTGGATCCGCCTGAAACAGGAGTAGCGGAAAATGACAGAGCTGGAAAAGCAGTTGCTGAGCGCATTAGAGCAGCTACAGCAGGACTACTCGCAAAGGCTGGACGAATGGGAGAGCGCCTTCGCGGAATGGCGGAGGATGTCTGGGCTTATGCAACGGGAGAACGCGATGCTGAGCGAGCGCGTGACGAACTTGAGCGAGCAGGTGCTGAGTTTGAGCGAGCAGCTGCGCCGCTTGTCCGGGAGCTGAACACTGCAGAGCGCCGGCAGCGGGAGCATGAATATCAGAAAAGCCTGGAGCTGCAGCGCCAGCCGCAGAAAACCTACAAAGGACCGACGCTGGGCTGACGGATGTCGGCCAGTGACAACCCCCAGGAAGAAGGGCTGCGAAATTCCCCGCTAAATAAGTCGTGATGAAAAGATCACGGCCTGTACCAAGGGGGAAGTATGAAACTGCTTAAATTTATTGAAGCTGTACTTAACTGCCTGCATCTGGCGGCGGAACTGTGGGAGTGGCTGGAGAAGCATATACCTGTTTTTAAGGCTTTCGCGCTGATCGCAGGGTGAATTTCACTCCCATGCATCTGGCTGCATGACTATGCATGAGTGTAATATTCAGCGGCTGCGTTTCCGGTGTTTTTTCGTTATGTCTGTCGCCACTTTCTCGCGTCTGGCACCGGAAACGCAGCCAACCCCGTTTCAGCGGTGCGCCCAACAGATGTTATGGTAAATTGCATAAGATAGATAAGATAAAAGCCCTTAAGCCAAGTATTTCTTAAGTTTATGATTTTACTGCTTTTTAAGATTATCGCATTGTGGTTTTGGCGTTTTTTATTAACTGATTTTTTGGGGATTTGCGGAATGATTTTATTCCGCAAATGATAATTTTTACATTGATTTTATAAATCTAATCAAGTCTTCAAATGAAGTGTGCTTAAAGTCAACATAACTTCTCTGTGCAGACAAGCCCATTCTAGGGTCGGATTCCTTCATGCTTGAGAAGTAAATCTGTAATTTAGCCTTAGACTCTTTTCTAGGGTAGCTAAAAATTGATTGCTCATTTGCTGGTTTTGTTATGGTCTTTAATTTTTCTAAATACACACATACTTCTGAAAATATTTCATTTTCTTGTAGTGATGATAGAACGAGATCTTCAAGTTCTCCATTTTTTCCTGGGCCGGGCATTATGTAAAAACCTATGTTTATATCTTCAAATTCCTTTACTTCACCATTCTCTATGCTCTTTGCGCTAAATACTGACTTTAAAGTATATTTTATTTCATTTGCTACAGAGTCAAAGTTGTTGTCAGCATCTCTAATTATAGCGATAGAAGTTACGTTTTCATTGAAGCTTTCTGTTTTTGACATCATTGATATAAAATCACCCATTTGTGATTTTCCCTTGAAGTCAACTACTTGGTAATCTCCATCTAATTCTATCTTTTTTAGGAGCGCATTGAAAAAATTAACTTCATCCATTC
>NZ_JBKFZW010000008.1:0-1930 GCF_046521475.1 Enterobacter sp. CPE_E890
ATACCAAGTCTCAACGAGTGAACACGTAATTCATTACGAAGTTTAATTCATTGAGCATCAAACTTTTAAATTGAAGAGTTTGATCATGGCTCAGATTGAACGCTGGCGGCAGGCCTAACACATGCAAGTCGAGCGGTAGCACAGAGAGCTTGCTCTCGGGTGACGAGCGGCGGACGGGTGAGTAATGTCTGGGAAACTGCCTGATGGAGGGGGATAACTACTGGAAACGGTAGCTAATACCGCATAACGTCGCAAGACCAAAGAGGGGGACCTTCGGGCCTCTTGCCATCAGATGTGCCCAGATGGGATTAGCTAGTAGGTGGGGTAACGGCTCACCTAGGCGACGATCCCTAGCTGGTCTGAGAGGATGACCAGCCACACTGGAACTGAGACACGGTCCAGACTCCTACGGGAGGCAGCAGTGGGGAATATTGCACAATGGGCGCAAGCCTGATGCAGCCATGCCGCGTGTATGAAGAAGGCCTTCGGGTTGTAAAGTACTTTCAGCGGGGAGGAAGGTGTTGAGGTTAATAACCTCAGCAATTGACGTTACCCGCAGAAGAAGCACCGGCTAACTCCGTGCCAGCAGCCGCGGTAATACGGAGGGTGCAAGCGTTAATCGGAATTACTGGGCGTAAAGCGCACGCAGGCGGTCTGTCAAGTCGGATGTGAAATCCCCGGGCTCAACCTGGGAACTGCATTCGAAACTGGCAGGCTAGAGTCTTGTAGAGGGGGGTAGAATTCCAGGTGTAGCGGTGAAATGCGTAGAGATCTGGAGGAATACCGGTGGCGAAGGCGGCCCCCTGGACAAAGACTGACGCTCAGGTGCGAAAGCGTGGGGAGCAAACAGGATTAGATACCCTGGTAGTCCACGCCGTAAACGATGTCGATTTGGAGGTTGTTCCCTTGAGGAGTGGCTTCCGGAGCTAACGCGTTAAATCGACCGCCTGGGGAGTACGGCCGCAAGGTTAAAACTCAAATGAATTGACGGGGGCCCGCACAAGCGGTGGAGCATGTGGTTTAATTCGATGCAACGCGAAGAACCTTACCTACTCTTGACATCCAGAGAACTTAGCAGAGATGCTTTGGTGCCTTCGGGAACTCTGAGACAGGTGCTGCATGGCTGTCGTCAGCTCGTGTTGTGAAATGTTGGGTTAAGTCCCGCAACGAGCGCAACCCTTATCCTTTGTTGCCAGCGGTCCGGCCGGGAACTCAAAGGAGACTGCCAGTGATAAACTGGAGGAAGGTGGGGATGACGTCAAGTCATCATGGCCCTTACGAGTAGGGCTACACACGTGCTACAATGGCGCATACAAAGAGAAGCGACCTCGCGAGAGCAAGCGGACCTCATAAAGTGCGTCGTAGTCCGGATTGGAGTCTGCAACTCGACTCCATGAAGTCGGAATCGCTAGTAATCGTAGATCAGAATGCTACGGTGAATACGTTCCCGGGCCTTGTACACACCGCCCGTCACACCATGGGAGTGGGTTGCAAAAGAAGTAGGTAGCTTAACCTTCGGGAGGGCGCTTACCACTTTGTGATTCATGACTGGGGTGAAGTCGTAACAAGGTAACCGTAGGGGAACCTGCGGTTGGATCACCTCCTTACCTTAAAGAACCTGCCTTTGTTGTGCTCACACAGATTGTCTGATGAAAAGTAAATAGCAAGGCGTCTTGCGATTGAGACTTATACGTCCCCTTCGTCTAGAGGCCCAGGACACCGCCCTTTCACGGCGGTAACAGGGGTTCGAATCCCCTAGGGGACGCCACTTGCTGGTTCGTGAGTGAAAGTCACCTGCCGTCATATCTCAAAACTGACTTGCGAGTCATGTTTGAGATATTTGCTCTTTAAAAATCTGGATCAAGCTGAAAATTGAAACGACACATCTTAATGGTGTGTTCGAGTCTCTCAAATTTTCGCAAGTCGATGG